>NZ_BAAALD010000011.1:0-145491 GCF_039528095.1 Kitasatospora arboriphila | reverse complement strand
CGGCGATCACGGTGGGGATGCCGGCGGGTACGCGGGCGCCGGTGATGCGGGCCAGCTCCTGGCCGCCGGCCAGCACCGCGGTCGTGACGGGGACGAGGCCCGCCGTCGTCATCGTGCGTGCCATCCGACGGCGCTGGTTGGGCAGCACCAGTGTGACGACGGTGCCGGACTCGCCGGCCCGGGCGGTGCGGCCGCCCCGGTGCAGGTAGTCCTTGTGGTCCGTGGGCGGCTCCAGGTTGACGACCAGGTCGAGCCCGTCGACGTGGATGCCGCGGGCGGCGACGTTGGTCGCGATCAGCGCGGTGACCTGGCCGGCCCGGAACTGCTCCAGCGTGCGGGCACGCTGGGGCTGGGACTTGCCGCTGTGCAGGGCTGCGGCTCTGACCCCCTGCGTGAGCAGGTCATCGACCAGGCGGTCCGCACCGTTCTTGGTGTCGATGAACATGATCACCCCTCCGTCACGGGAGGCGATGTGCGCGATCGTGGCGTTCTTGTCGGAGTGCTGAACGTGCAGCACGTGGTGCTCCATCGTGGTGACCGCGGCGGCGGACGGGTCGACCGAGTGCGTGACCGGGTCGGTGAGGAAACGCTGGACCAGACGGTCGACGTTGCGGTCCAGGGTGGCGGAGAACAGCAGGGTCTGGCCGCCCGGGGCCACCTGTTCCAGCAATTCGGTGACCTGGGGCAGGAAGCCCATGTCGGCCATCTGGTCGGCCTCGTCCAGCACCGAGACGGCAACGTCGTCGAGCAGGCAGTCACCGCGGCCGACGAGGTCCGCGAGCCGACCGGGAGTGGCCACGACGACATCGGCGCCCCGGCGGAGCTGGTGGGCCTGGCGGCCGATCGGCAGCCCGCCCACCACGGTCGCCATCCGCAGCCGTACCGCGCGGGCGTACGGGGTGAGGGCCTCGGTGACCTGCTGCGCGAGGTCACGGGTGGGGACCAGGACGAGCGCCAGAGGGCGGCGCGGATCGGCCTTCCGCCCTGCAGTGCGGGCCAGCACTGCGAGTCCGAACGCGAGGGTCTTGCCCGAACCCGTCCGTCCGCGGCCGAGCACGTCGCGGCCGGCCAGCGCGTTCGGCAGCGTCGCCGCCTGGATCGGGAACGGCCTGTCGAGGCCCTGGCGTGTCAGTACGGACAGCAGCTGGCGCGGCATGTCCAGTGCGTCGAAGGACTCCACGGGCGGCAGTGCAGGAGTGGTGCCCACCGGCACCGCGAACTCGACCTGCGCAGGGTGGCCCTGACCGGCGGCCCGGCGGCCGGAACGTCCGTCGGCGACCGCTCGGCCGGAGTTCTGGTGCGAGGAGCGACTGGAGCGATTCATGCAGGGACCTTCCTGAGGGGGCACGTCGCCAGGAAGACCCCGTGGCGCGGGGCACCGGAGGAGACCACGAGAACGGGCCGAACGAGTGACGGGCTGGGAAGGGACGGAGGACCTGCGGCACGGCTCCTGCGGTCGATGCCGACCGGAAGGGACGGGAGCAGGGGCGCCGCCCCGCACATGCCGAGGGGCCCGCACCGTGCGTGTACGCGGTACGGGCCCCTCGCTGCCGGGCGGGTGCCTTCGGCGAAGAACTACAGGGGGCGAATGTTCTCGGCCTGCGGGCCCTTCTGGCCCTGCGTGACGTCGAACTCGACCTTCTGGCCCTCGAGCAGCTCACGGAAGCCGTTGGCGTTGATGTTCGAGTAGTGGGCGAAGACGTCCGGGCCGCCACCCTCCTGCTCGATGAAGCCGAAGCCCTTCTCCGCGTTGAACCACTTCACAGTGCCATTAGCCATAAAAAAATCTCCTAAACAAGGGCTGTTCGATACCCGCACGTGCGGATATCGAGTCGCCGCGGAGCACCCACCCGGAAAGATCCGGGAAACAAAAATGCGCCTGCGATACATCAGCAGGCGCACACAAAGTTCATGGGAACCACTACTGCAACTGAAACGACTGTAGCAGGTCGAGGCGTGCCGTGGGGTGAAAATTTCGCACCAGGTTTTGTGCAGGTCCCGTCCTCGGCTTCCGGGCCGGTGCTGGAGGGCACGTCAACTAGCTAAAGGGAAAGGCTGGTTGACGCCATCCGGCGGCTTCGCCCTGCCGGCGGCACTCTTCTGCAGGAGGTGTCGGTCGGGGAGTGCGCGCTTCCGATTTCGGGGACCGCGCCCGGGGCGGACGGCCCCCGTGGCCCTCCGCATCACGTTTTTTCGAACAGCCGCATCATCCCGCTTGCTGGCGCATACTTGTAAAAATGACCGACCATTCCGCTCGCCGTCCCCTGCCCACCAGCCCCTTCAGGACCCGGGCCGAAGCTCCGCAAAAGCGGTTCGCCGTCGGCGACCGGGTGACCCACGACGCCTACGGCCTCGGCCGCGTCATCGGCGTCGAAGGCGACAGCAACACCGCCGTCCTCGTCGACTTCGGATCGCAACAGGAGCGGATCACCCCGCCGTACGCCCCCATGCACAAACTCTGATCCCACGGGGGACGGACCCCGCCCTCGTCGCTCCACGGCCGTGGGCTCCTTCGTGCAGCGGATCGCCCGCTGTTCCCCGTCCGCCCGGGTCGGCGCCATCGGCACGCACCCGTGGACCGCGACGGACCACGCGGCCGGGACGGCGCAGGCGCGGCACCGGACAGGCGGTCGGAGTTCGGATCCGTCCCGGATGCCGGTACGGGCGGGCACGGCGGCCGGGTCACGTCCCGCACGCGTCCGGCACCGTGGCCGGGCTGCTCAGTTCGGTGGTACTCGGAGCGCGAGGAGGGCTGTGTCATCGGTGCTGCCGGGGGGTACGACTCGAAGGATCTGGTCGCAGAATTCCTCCAACGGGTGCGCCGCCATGCTGGCGGCGTGGCGGCGCAGCCTTTCCAGGCCGGCGTCGAGGTCGGTGCCGGGGGCTTCGACGAGTCCGTCGGTGAACAGCAGCAGTGTCGAGCCTGCCGGTAGGTCTTCGGTGCCATTGGGGCGTTCGGGGTCTCCGCCTGCTCCGAGGATGAGTCCCTGGCCGGCCTCCAGGTAGCGTGCGGCGCCGCTGTGGGACGGTGTTCCGGCGGCGGGTAGCAGTAGGGGCGGCGGGTGTCCGGCGCTTGTCCAACGCAGTCGCCAGGGCCCGTTCGGGCGTTTCTCGGTGTAGGCGAGGACCATGGTGGCCATGGGGATGTCGGTCAGACTCGTCATCGCGTCGTCGAGCCGCGTGACGACGGCAGCCGGCTCTTCGTGGCGGTCCCAGGCCAGCGTGCGCAGGATGTTGCGGAGCTGGGCCATCCGGGCTGCGGCCTGCAGGTCGTGCCCGATCACGTCGCCGATGACCAGTGCGGTCGCGCCACGGCTGAGCGGAAAGGCGTCGTACCAGTCGCCACCGACCCGCGAACCGGCCGGAGCCGGCTGATAACGGGCGGCCAGCTGCATGCCCGGACCGCGCGGCAGTTCGGTCAGCAGGTGGTGCTGCATGGCGGTCGCGATGTCGCGCTGTTCGCCGAACAGGCGGGCGTTGTCGATGGCCACCCCCGCCCGGTGGCCGATGTCGGCGAGCAGGGCGAGCTCGCCCTCGGCGAAGGGACGCCCCGCACCGGTGCGCACCGCCGTGATCGCCCCGGTGACCTCGCGGGCGCTGCTCAGCGGAACCACGGCGGCGGAGGTCGCGCCCAGCGCGCGCAGGAACCCGGCTTGGACCGCGGCAAGCGGGGCATCGGGTGGTTCGGCCATCTCCCGCGTGCCGAGCACGAGGGGTTCCGCGCCTTGCAGCACCCGCACCAGCGCGGAACGCGAGAGGGCCGTGGGCGGTGGCAGCGGACCCCGCCACGCCTCAAGGGCGGAGTCCCGCCCGGACGGACCGAGAACGGCCACGCGGCGGACCTCGCCGTCGGGGGTCCGCAGATCCACGGCCACCCAGTCCGCCAGCTCCGGGACGAGTAGTGGGCCGAGCCGGTCCACCGCCTCCTCGACGTCCAGTGTTTCCGAGAGCACCTCGGTGATCGCGCCGACGAGGGTCAGCCGTTCGGTCAGGTCCTTGAGGAGGCCCACCTGGACGGCCTCCGGCCCGACGGGCGCACTGCTTCCCGCAACGTCGGCGAACAGCACGGCCATGCCCACCGGTCGGCCCCCGGCCACGACGGGCGCCGCCGACCAGCGCACCGGCAGGGCCCTGCCGTCACCGGTCAGGAAGGCATCGCTCGCGCCCCAGGCCGGCCGCCCGGTTTCCACGACCGCCAGCAGCGAACACCGCGCGCGCGGAACGGCGGCACCCTCGGGACCCCGGTGCAGCAACTCGTGCGCATCCGCTCCCGTCATCGCCGCCGCCCCGCGGCCCAGCAACTCCTCGGCCCGCGGATTGACGGCCAGGATCCGCCCGTCCGCATCGATCAGCAACACCCCGGCCGCCAGCCCTCCGAACGCCGCGGCCAGCAACCGCTGCTCGTCTTCCCAACTGCCGTCGCCGGGCACCATCGCGCCGCCAGCCCGCCTACAGCCGCTGCTCTGGGCCGGAGGTCGCCGGTGCTCCGGAGCCGCCGGTCACCGGCGCGTACGCATGTGCCCGATCCACCGGCGCACGGTGGTGCTGCCCGCTGTACCGGCCGAGGGACCGGGTTTGCGCACCGATCGCCCACTGCAGCTCGGCGCGTGCTTCCGTCTTCGGCGACAAGCCCGGAGCCGAAGATTCATTCGCTGCCATCACGTCCCCTCTCGCGGTCCGCCCTGGGGTCCGGCACTCACCATCCACGGTGACCTCAACGACTCCGCACTGCGACCCGGCGGGAAGCGGTGGCCCGGGCAGGATCGACTGTCCCGTAGTGCGCACGACTGCAAGATCCTGCGCATGAACAGCCACCCCGATCACCGAGGCCCGCGCCAGGACGGGGGTGCCGACGCGGCAGGTCAGCGCCGAGCAGGAGCACGTCGCCGCAAGGCCGCGGCGAGGCCGTCCCTGCCGTCCCGCACGACGAACCACGGCGCCGGATCCTCGCAGAGAGCGGGTGACCCACCGCTTCGCACGGAGACCACTTCTCGTGCGGTCGGGAAGTACGCCACTGCCGACCGGGACGGCATCCAGCAGGTCTTCCACGCCGTCGACCTCCTCGCCGAAGACCCCTGCCCGGCCGGCGCCTTCACCGTCGGGGCCGGCGGCATCCACCGCACTCCGGTCGGCTCACGGGTCCAGTGCCGTATCCACGAGCAGACCGTCACCGTCACGGTCTTCCACCCCGGTCGAGTCCGACCGCCCGGACGGCACCCGGTCTGCCCGTCCCACCCGGCTGACGCTTGCCTGCGGCCCGCGTGCCGCAAGCCGCTCCCGCGGGCTCCGGTCGTGCGCCGCTCGGGGGTTCATACCGGCGTGGCGGCGAGCAGGACGGTGGCGCGGTCCGACGTCAGCACACCGAGGGTGTAGCCGTCGTCGTCGACGACGGGCCATACCGTCAGGTGCTTGATCCGCATGGTGATCGCTGCGAGGGCCAGGTCCATGGTCGGCCGGGCGAACGGGCCGTGCTGGTGCGTGGTGGAGCTGATCGCGGTCCGTTCGGTGTACCAGGAGCGGGTCAGGAACGGTCGCAGTCCCGCGCGGGTGACCAGCCCTTCGCAGCGGCCGTCGTGGTCGCGGACGAGCAGGTAGTCGACGGGGACGCTGCGGATGACGTCGTTGGCCCGGTCGACGGTGCTGTCGTCGGCTATCTGGTAGTCGCAGGGTTCCATGGCGTCGGCGACCGTGTGGCCGTGGCCGGGCCGTGCCGACCGGAGGGAACGAGTGGTCACGGTGTTCACCGCTTCCCGTCTCCGGGCCCACGTGGTCTGCCCGGGAAATCCCTTCACCCAGAACGAAGCCGGAACGGGTTCCGGGATGCGGAAGGCCCTGGATGTCTTCGAGGCTACTCCTGCTCCCGGTCCGGGCGGCCGGGCGCACCGTCGCCGCGGAGTACGGTTGAGACAACCGAGGACATTTTGCACACCGGCATCAGTGCCGACGTCGCCCTGGGTCATGAGTGGTCCCGCGTGGACCGGACGGGCGGCCCCGAATGATGCCGATCCCCCTCCCTGTTCCCTCCTCTCCCGGGCCGTGGTCGGTGCCCGGGGCTCCGACGTTGCCCCGTCTGGCCCTGGAACCGACGATGTTGCGGCAGGGTGTCTTCGACGGTGCCTGGTGGCCCCGTTCCCATCACGTCCTCGCCGAACTGCCGGACCTCATCACCGCGCTCGCCGCCCATCTCGGACGCATCGTCCGGGTGGGCCTCGACACCCCGGCCTGGGAGGGCGTGCCCCGCACCCTCGTGGTCGACGGCACGGTGATCAAGATCGGCCGGTTCGCCGGCAGCGATGCGACGATCAGCCTCACACGAGGCTTCCAGGACCACTTCCTCCTCCTGGTGGTGCCGCCCGGCACCCAGCCGGAAACAGCCTCCTCGGCGATGACGGGAGCCGCAGCAACCGGCAACCACACCCCAGCGGCAGAACTCCTGCACGGCTGACCGGACAGGCCGTACCCCGCGCAGTCCGACCGCCGAGCGGCATCGCCGTCACGGACTCCTCAAGACCGGTGCGGCCGCGATCGGCAACTGACCGCCCGTCGACCGGTTCGCCGACCGAGGCCACGAACCGGTGGCCGTCCCCCGGCCCGTGCACCCGGGTTCCGGGTAACCGTGCCAGCCAGATGTCGTGGTGATCGACCATCAAGATGGAACAGCCGGTCTCCACGACGGTGCCGCAGGCCCCGGCCCACCCGACAGCTCGACCACCGCACGACGCACTGCACCGGCGGCGACCCCGCACGCACGAACGGTCCCGGGAAGCGGTACTCCGGGCCGACACGTGAACGGCAACGGCCGCAGCGGTGGCGTAGGGGCGGGCGGTAGACCGTTGCCGCCTCGTCGGCGCCACGCTCGCCGGGATCCGATCCGCCGAACGCCGGCCACCGGCCGGGCCGGGGCGCACGCGTGCCGATGCAGGGTTCGCCGTGCTCGGTCCGCCGCTGCGTGGTGTGCCACGACACCCGGGAGGAGGCGCCGGCCGTGACACAGCCGGTGTCCCCGAAGCCCGTGCCCGCACGTCACTCCGGGCCCGTTCACGTTCACTCCGTGCCGCGTTCGGGAGCTGCGCGAGCGGCCCCTGCGTCAGCTCCCCTCCTGTTTTCCGGCCGTCGTTCGGATACCCGGGCGAGCACGACACCGCCACTGTTCCTCATCTCCGGGGCCGGCCTTCACGGCATCCACCGGCTCCTCGTGCGGGCGCCCGGCGCTGACGCGGCCCTCGCGGCCACCGGCTCCGGGGCGGCCTCGACGCCGATTGCCGCAAGGAGGTCCTGCCGGTCCGCCGTGTCTGCACCCACCATCCGAGCCGCCCGCCCTCGGGCACCCTCTCCACCGGCACAGGTCGGGGCCGATGAGCGGCGTAGTGTGGGAGGCAGTGTTCGGGGCTTGTCGATCCCGGCTGCCATGTCGGCCTCGTCCTGGGTGCGCGGAACCGGCAATGGGACGGCGCCGGGACGGGATTCGGTGACGCCATGACCGCCAAGAAGCACCCGACAGTCCCGGATGCCGTCGAGAACCGCAGGCTGACGGTCGCTGACGCGATGGAGCCCTGCGGGCCGCGCATCACCGGGGGCGCCGGCCTCGAGCAGGCCGAGCGCCTCCTCACCGATACCGGCGCCGCCTACCTGTCGGTGTGCACGGACGACGGCCGGTGCCAGGGCCTGGTGACCCTCGCCTCGCTCGCCCCGTTCCTCGCCTGCACCTGGTACACCGCCCACTCCCAGGTCAGCGACGCGACGCGCCACCGCGAACCGTTCGCCTGGCCCACCCTGTCCCTCTCCCTCGCCGCGGCGACCATGCACGTCCGACGCCTCGACCTGTGGCCCGTCGTCGATGACGACGGCCGGCTCCTCGGCATCCTCACCGGTACCCGCGTCACCGCCCTCCTCGCTGTCCCCAAGTCCTGAGCGGACGCGCCCCGGGGAGATCCGACCCGTCGGACGCACCGGCTGCGGGTGCGCGCACACGTGGTGCTGCACGCCGCGCGTGGACGCCCCAACGCCTGCACCCCACCTGCACCAAGCACATCCACCGAGCACATCCACCAAGCCCGGTGTCGCCGGGCCGGGGAACGAAGAGCGGGATCCCTTCCGGCATCTCCACACGGCGGACCCGCGTGCCGCGGGAGAGCTGCGGGAAATGCGCGGTGAGGTCGCCTCCCCGGCACAGCTCCGGACCCTCCGCACGGCCGGCGACGGCGCCTTCCGGCTGGTCGTCGACCTCATGAGCGGCTGCGGGCTGCGCCACGGCGAAGCGTACGCCGTCAACATCGACAACGTCGTCGCCGACGACGTCCACCGGGTCACCGAGCAGGTCAACCGGACCACCAAGCACTATGCGCCGCTCAAGCACCGGGCCGCCGGCGACTACCGCGACGTCCCGCTCCCGGCCCGCACCAGGCAGAGCATCGCGTGGTACGCCGACACGTACGGCACCGTGGACGGCTACCTCCCGCGCCACCCGCAGGACATCACGAGGCCGTTCCAGCACTACTCCATCAACAACCAGGCGTGTGCCCAGGCCCGGCAGCTGCTCGCCCCGCAGAGGTCCGCGGTCGACGCCCTCGCCCTGCTGCTCGCGAGGGAGCTCAGCGGTGCCCCTTCACGTGCGCGTCACCGAGGCGCCGGCCGACGCCTCGGTCATCCGCTGACGACGCCTCGGCCGGCGTCGCGGTCCGGCAGACCCAGGGCAACGCGGCGCTGCGGACGGCCGGGCACGGCGGCATGCCGGGGGCGTGGTGGCCCACCCGCGCCGGTCGACACCGGGTCGGGTGAACCCTCGGACGGGCCGGATTGCGTGGGGCCTTCGCCGGACAGCCGCGGCCTGATCCCGCCCCCCGACACCTCACACACCACCCGCCACCAACCTGCTCCGCGCCCTGCTCGTCCTGACGAACCTCGAACTCGACCGCTGACAGACGATCAAGACCGAAGACAGCCGCCCACGACCAGCACGAGCACCCACGAATCCCGCCGCACCAGCAGCCGCAGCAGCGAAAACCACGATGGTCGGATCTTCAGCGTGATCTTGCGAGGAACCCCGGCCGTTTACGGCCGGGAGGAATCGCATCCTTCGCGCTGCGGCGCGGAGCGCCACAGCATCGCTCCGGAAAGCTGGACGGTCAGTCGGATCGCTTCTGGTTCTCGATATACTCCTTGATGATGCTCAGTGGCGCGCCGCCGCAGGAGGCGGCGAAGTAGCTGGGGGACCAGAAGTGTTCGCCCCACAGGTACGTGCGGATGTGGCCCGGGAACTCCTGGCGGAGCCTGCGGGCGGAGACACCCTTGAGTGAGCCGACCAGCCGGGACAGGGCAACCTTCGGCGGGTAGTGCACGAGCAAATGGACGTGGTCCTTCTCGCCGTTGAACTCGACCAGCTCGGTTTCGAAGTCGGCGCAGACCGCGCGCATGATCTCCTCGCAGCGTCGAAGGATCTCGTCGGTGAACGGTCCGCGCCGGTACTTGGTAGTGAAGACCAAATGCGCATGCAGCGTGTAAACGACTCTTCGACCCCTGCGGATATCGGGGTTTGGCTCCCAGCGTGGTGACATAGATCAATGCTAGGGTCGGGGCCGTGAAGGTCGTGGTGCAGGTGAAGCTGACGCCGGAGGCCGACCAGGCCGCCGGCCTCCGGGCGACCCTGCGCACGGTCAACGAGTCGGCGAACTGGGTATCGGTGGTGGCGTTCGAGCGTGGGGTACCGCGTGAGTACGAGCTTCGCAAGCACACCTACGCCGAGTTGAAGGCGCGCGGACTGGGGGCACAGGCCGCCCAGCACGTCATCAAGAAGGTCCGCGACGCCTACACCACCCTGAAGGCGAACATCCGCGCCGGGAACCTCGGCAAGCCCGGTTCCAAGCGCCGCCGCAAGGCGGAGTCCAAACCGGTCACGTTCCGCCCCGCAGCCGCGCAGCCCTACGACGACCGCTGCCTGTCCTGGCAGCTGGACCAGCAGACCGTGAGCATCTGGACGACGGCCGGACGCCTCAAGGCCGTGCGCTTCGCCTGCTCGCCGGACGCGCTCAAGATGCTCCGCGACCACCGGCAGGGCGAGTCCGACCTGATCGAACGCGACGGCGTGTTCTACCTGATCGCCACCTGCGACGTTCCCGAGGCTCCGCCGAACGAGAACCCGACCTTCTTCATCGGAGTGGACCTCGGCATCGCCAACATCGCCACCGCCTCGACCGGGTACCGGGCCGCCGGGCGCGGCCTGAACCGGCACCGCAAGCGGCAGCTCGACCTCCGCGAGAAGCTCCAGGCCAAGGGCACCAAGGCTGCGAAACGCCTCCTCAAGAAGCGCTCCCGCAAGGAAGCCCGGCACACCGCCAACGTCAACCACATCGTCGCCAAGACCGTCGTCACCACCGCTGAACGCACCGGCTCCGGAATCGCCCTGGAAGACCTCACGGGCATCCGCAGCCGGGTACGGCTCCGCAAGGACCAGCGGGCCACCGTGCACTCGTGGAGCTTCCACCAGCTCGCCGCCTTCGTGGAGTACAAGGCGAAGCGGGCCGGGGTGCCGCTGGTGTACGTCGATCCGGCGTACACCAGCCAGGAATGCTCCCAGTGCCACCACATCGACCGGCGCAACCGCCAGTCACAAGCAACGTTCGCGTGCCGCGCCTGCGGCGTCATGATGCACGCGGACGACAACGCGTCCCACAACATCGCCCGCAAAGGCGCGACCGCGTGGACCGCGGGGCGTGAGTCACGCGTCCCAGCCACCCCATAGGCGGCTCAGACGTGGGAGGCCACGCGGCAGCCAGCCGCGCCCTACCCACAAGCCCGGTCCCTTCAGGGCCAGGTCAAGTTGACTGAAGATCCGACCGGACCTCGGTCAGTCGATGCCTTCGACGATGCGGAAGTCGCGCTCGACGCCGTCGGAGAGGGCGGCCAGCGCCTCCTGGTAGGCCGCACTCTCGTGCGCCGCGACGGCCTGCTCGAAGCTGTCGAACTCGACCAGGATGGTGCGCTCGGCGATTCCGGCGTCATGCGCCACGACCCGACCGCCACGGACGAAGGTCCGACCGCCTGCGGCCTTGACGGCCGGACCGGCCAGCTCGTTGTAAGCGGCCAGCTTCTCAGGGTCTGAAATGGTGCGGTATACGCTGACCCAGTAGCCCTTGGGCATGGCACCTCCAGTGTTGTAATAAGTGTACCTAGCTTACGAGTTGGCCTCGGACGGGCGTCGGCGGGCGAGGGCTAGGCCCGTCAGCGTCGTGATCGCCATGGCGCCGATGCCGGCCAGCGCCGCGGTGGTGTAGGCGCTGTCGTCGGGGAAGAGGTGGCCGGGGCCGGTGCCCGCGGCGAGGATCAGGCCGCCGATGGCGCTGCCCAGGGAGTACCCGACGCTGCGGACGACGTAGTTGAAGCTCATGGCGCTCGACGTCTCGCTCTTGGGGGTGACGGCCAGGATGACGCCGGGCATCGCGGCCGAGAAGCCGCCGACGCCGAAGCCGAGCACGCCCATCGCCGCGAACAGTTCGGCCAGGTCCGACCGGGCCGCCGCGAACAGGGCGAACCCGCCGCCGACCACGACGGCGCTGCCGGCCAGCAGCAGGGGGTCGGCGATCCGCGTCCGGACCCGCGGCGTGAGCTTGCCGGCGACGAACCCCAGCACCGAGAACGGGATGAGGACCAGCCCGGCGACGAAGGTCGTCAGCCCGAAGCCGTAGCCGGCGCCGTGCGGTGTCTGCGCGTACCGGGTGATGAGCGTGAGCAGGAGGTACATGCCGATCCCGCCGACGAACATGGCGAGGTTCGCCCCGGCGACCGCCGGGTGCCGCACCGCCCGCACATCGACCAGGGGCGTCGTGCTGCGCAGCTCGATGACGGCCCAGGCGCAGAGCAGCACCACCGCGACGGCGGCGAGGCCCGCCGCCACGGCGAGGTGCCGGCTCCACAGATTCCGTTCGCCGGCGAGGAGCAGCACCAGGAGCAGCGCAGCGGCCAGGACGACCGCGCCTGCCACGTCCACGTGGGCGGAGCGGCCTTCGGGGGCTTCGGGCATGGAGCGCCACGCGGTCAGGAGGGCGGCGGCGGTGACGACCAGGCCGAGGCCGTAGGCGGCCCGTACCCCGCCGGGCTCGGCGAGCAGTGCGGCCAGCGGGTAGCCGACGCCGGCCCCGATGATCGAGACCACCGAGATCAGGGCGATCACGGCCGCGCTGTGCTCCCCGGGGAGGTGGTCCCGGGCCACTCCGGATAGTCCACGACGGCGAGGAACTGGCCGTCCATCCCCGCACAACCGACGGGCCCGTCTCCCGGATCAAGGCATGGCCCAGTCACCAGTCCCGCCGAAAGCCGTCAAGCAATTCCTGAGAACGGAACGTCAAGCATGTCCTGAGTCCTCACACATCAGCGCACCGTCCCCCGACCGGCCGGGGCGGCAGGACACGAACCGTTCCCCGGAAGCCGCGCCGCCGCAATCAAGACCCTTTGGAGGCTCACGGCTGGCCGGGCCGAGTCCAACGCCCCTGCGCTGGCGTACGGCCGAGCCCCAGCGAGACGCTCGCCGTCCCCATCGCCCGCCGACACCATCCGACGCCGCCGTCGACCCGGCACGGGAGTTCCGAAGATGCTGTACGGGCTCATCAAGGAGGTGCTCGGGCAGTAGGAAGTTCGAGAGCTGACGGCGCCTCCACCGTCAATGATCCGTCAGGAAAACCGTCGCAGGCGTCAAGGGAGCGTCAGGGAGCGGTCGGCCGCGGTCGGGCGGCCCCTAGCGTGAGCTGCGCCGAACGGCCCCGCGTCCTTCGTGAGGAAGGAGCGCGGGGTCGTGCCGGAGTCCGGCTCTCCGGACGGGCACACCGAGGAGGGCGTTCGGCGGCCCACCGGCAGGGGGAGGGGGACGCGCGGTCATGGCACCGGGTGCGCTGGATACGACGACCGGTACCAAGGGGACGGGCTCGCCGGCGATGGCGGGCCCCGGGGCAGCTGCTGGACCGCCCGGATCGCGCGCTCCCCTTGCCGTGGCCTCGGCCACCCGCAGGCGTGTCGGTCGGTCCTCCTGGACCACCCCGAGGCTGGTCCGGGCGCTCACCGCGGCCTGCCTGGTCTGTGTGCTCGGCCTCGGCGGGGCCGTCGCATCGGTGCTCGCTGGCGCGCGGGACGGCATCGACGCCATCGGACACCGGGCCGCCCCGCAGGCCGTCCGCGCCGCGGACCTCTACTTCGCCCTCAGCGACATGGACGCCCAGGCGGCCAACCTCCTGCTGATCGGCGCGGACCCCGACTACCTCGCCCTGCGCAGGCAGACCCTGGATATCTACGAGCAGCGCCGCACCGAGGCCGGCGAGGACCTCCAGCGCGCCGCCGAGGCTGCCGTCGGAGACCCGGCCGGGCAGCGTGCGGTGCAGATCGTGATCGGCGAACTCGGCCGCTACGAGGCGCTGGTGGCCCGCACCCAGCTGCTGGAGGACCAGGCCCAGGCCCCCGCCGGCCGGCCGTCTGCGCAGGCACTGGAGACCTACCGGCAGGCCACCGACCTGCTCCGTCAGCGCCTCCTGCCCGCGGCGGACCAGGTCACCGCCGCCAACGCCACCACCGTGGACCGCGTCTACACGGAGCAGCGCGACGACCTCGCGGCCGGCTGGTGGTGGATCCTGGCGGCCGGCCTGCTCGCCCTCGTGGCGCTCGGCGCCCTGCAGCGCACCCTCGCCGTCCGCTTCCGCCGCCTGGTCAACCCGCTGCTCGCCGCCGTCACGCTGCTGACCGCGGTCGCCCTGCTCACCGGGCTGCACCTCACCGGACAGGCCGACCGGCACCTGGTGGTGGCCAAGAGCAACGCCTACGACTCCGTCCTCGCCCTCAGCCGCGCCCGCGCCACCGCCTACGACATGAACGCGGACGAGAGCCGCTATCTCACAGACCCGGCCCGGGCGGCCGCCTACGAGCAGAGCTTTCTCGACAAGACCCAGGCCTTCGCCCGGCTCGACGGCGCCGCGCTCGACGACTACGACCGCCGACTGGACGCCGCCGCCCGGGCGCACCGCACCGACCACTCCGACATTCCGTTCGGCGGATACCTCGGCGACGAGCTGCGTAACATCACCTTCGCCGGTGAACAGGGCGCCTCCGAGCGCGTACTGGAGACCTTCCGGCAGTACCAGCTCGACGACCGGAGGATGCGCGCCCTGCGAGTCCAGGGCCGCCTCAAGGAAGCCGTCACCTTCAACACCGGCCTCGCGGCCGGCCAGTCCAACGCCGACTTCGCCGAGCTCGGCGAGGCGCTGGACGCCGTCCTCGCCGTCAACCGGCAGGCGATGGACCGCGCAGTGGCGCAGGCGGACGGCGAACTCGACGGACCTGCAGCCGCCGGCGGTACCGCGCTGCTGGCTGTGCTCCTTGCGCTCACCGTCCTCGGTGTCAGGCCCCGCCTGCGCGAGTACCGCTGATCATGAGTACGTCCACACACCGGGGGAGACGTGGCGGACCGGGTCCGCGCGGAGGCCGGCGAACTCGGCCTCGCCCCGGGTGACCGGGCACCAGTGGCTGGATGGCGCCCGCGAGCACTTCACGGAGGAGTGGAAGTACGGGCTCGAGCAGCTCAACGGGACGCTCCCGGCCATCAGCCGCAACAAACCCCGGGCCGGGAGTTCACACCCGGCACCCGTGTCCCACAGATGCCGCCAAGGCGTACCTGCCGAAGCCGTCTGCTCTCTGCGGCGCCTTGATTGTCGAACTCGCCACCCCCGATCCGGACGGGTGGCAGCAGCTGTACTCCGCCTGTTCGTCCGGACCGTTCGAAGCATCGCTTCCCTGGTGCCACCGATGTCGACGACCTCGCAGCTGGCAGCCCCGGTGCCGGTGGCCTCGCCAGAGCAGGAGGCGTCGGCCCCGCAGCGCAGGCCCCGGGGGTCCCTTCAGGACGGTGCTCCGATGAGCCGCCGGGCCGGCAGCCCGCTTCAGAACTTGTCCGGGTACTTCAGGGCCAGGATCAGATAGACGACGAGTGCGGCGGCGACCAGGAGACCGGCGGCGGTGTCGGCACTCATGCCACTCCTCATGAGGTGTCAGGCCTACGTTGGAGCAGGCGGAGGGCGTCCGGGGGATCGGAATCCCCGAGCGGTGGTGCGGGCGCAGAGGAAGCCCGTGCCAGGGAGGCTATTCCCGCCCGCCGGTCAGCCGGTCCGATCCTGACGACTCCTTGATCCCGGCAGCATCCACCTTGACGGAACGTTGACGGGAACCGCGCGTACGGTCACGCCTGGGCTGCCGACGGGCCGGCGGGCTCCATGACCGGGCCACCCCCGTGCGGCGCAGACGGCCCGTCACGTGATCGCCGCCAGAGCCCATGTCTGCGACGGCCCTCGTTTCCTGGAGCCGCAAGGTGCCGTGAGGGTGGTGTGCGGTTGCCCGTCCACGTGGAGGCAGCCCTCGGCGGGATCGGCGAAGCCTTGCGGTGCCTGCCCGACATGGACGACGACGAAGATGCTGTCGCCGCCGGGTGCGCCGTCCGACTCCCGGTGGCGGTGGATGCCACCGGCGTGGAAGAACGACTCGGCCATCGCCAGGCTCCTTTGCCGCAGTCGGACGCCCGGCACGGGCGCGCTGTCCGGTCAGAATCGCGCGCCAGCGGCAGGGCCGCGGGATGCCGTGCCGGGGTGCCGGAGATTCTCACCCGCGCGTCGTCCGGCGTGCCGGGCGCGGACACCGGTGACGATGCGCGAAGACGGGCAACGCGCTCGCCGTTGCTGCGGGTGAAGGAGCTGGTCGCGGGAGTGGCTGTCGCGGGTGGCTGATTCAACGGGTTCGGGTCCCGGCTGCGGCTGGAGCCGGCTTCGGACGGCACGCTGACGGGCGTCTTCGAGCCGGGGCCAGGGCCGGCGGCCCGGCGCGAGCTGGTGGGGGCGGTTCGACGCGTGCCCGGCCGCTGCGGGCGTCGCACTGGGGTGGACCGTCGCCTGGCGCGACGAACACCTGCGCACCCATTTCACGCCGCCTACGGCCGGCGTACGCGGACATCGTGTCGGCGCCACCCTTCTGCCTTCTGCTCTCCGGGCCCGGTGGATGCGGTCGCTACACCTCGATGTGGGAGCCCATGATGACGGTGCGGTCGCGCGGGAGGCCGAAGTACTCGGCGGCATCGGCCGTGATGTAGGAGGTGGCGACGAACAGCCGTTTGCGCCACGGCGCCATCGTCGGTTCCTTGCCGCGCCGGAGTTCGATCTTCGACAGGAAGTAGGTCGCCTGGTCGAGTTGGAGCTCGCCCTCGGTGTCGGCCGGTTCGAGCAGCGCCAGTGTGCCGGGTACGTCGGGTGTCTCCATGTAGCCGACCCGGGCGGTGACGTGGATGATCCCGTCCTCCGCGTAGCCGAGGTCGTCGACGACGATCCGCTGCTCGGCCGCGACCCGGGGCACGGTCTCGGTCCGGATGGAGAGGATCACGACCTGGTCGTGCCGCACGTGGTTGTGCTCGACGTTGGCGCGCATCGCCAGGGGCGTGGTCTGCTTGCCCCGGTTGAGGAAGACGGCCGTGCCGGGGACCTTCAGCGCCTGCACTCGCCCGCTGTGGAGCTGATCGACGAACTGGCGCAGCGATCCTTCGTGGCGTTCCCGCTGGGCGGTGACGAGCTCGCGGCCGCGCTGCCAGGTCGTCATGACGGTGAACGCGGTGAGGCCGATGAGCAGGGGCAGCCAGGCGCCGTGGAAGAGCTTGGTGGCGTTGGCGGCCACGAAGAGCAGGTCGACGAAGAGCAGGACGGTCGCACCGACGGCGACCAGCCATTTCGGCGTGCCCCACCTGGCACGGGCGACGTAGAAGAACAGCAGGGTGGTGATGGTGATGGTGCCGGTGACCGCCATGCCGAAGGCGAAGGCGAGCGCCGTGGAGCTGCGGAACGCGAAGACGAGGGTGAGCACCGAGACCATCAGCAGCCAGTTGATCCAGGGGACGTAGATCTGGCCGATGGTGGACTCGGAGGTGTGCGCGATACGCAGCCTCGGCAGGTAGCCGAGCTGGGCGGCCTGGGAGGCGACCGAGTACGCGCCGGTGATCACGGCCTGGGAGGCGATCACGGTGGCCGCCGTGGCCAGCACGACCATTGGCAGCCGTCCCCAGCCGGGCACCAGCAGGAAGAACGGGCTGCTGATGTTGCCCGGGTCGTCGAGGATCAGCGCAGCCTGTCCGAGGTAGCTCAGGGTGCAGGCGGGGAAGACGAGGAACAGCCAGCCGCGGGTGATCGGCCGGCGGCCGAAGTGCCCCATGTCGGCGTAGAGCGCTTCGGCGCCGGTGACCGCGAGCACGACCGCGGCCAGGGCGAAGAACGCAATGTCGAAATGGCCGAACAGGAAGCCCAGGGCGTAGCTCGGGGACAGCGCCTTGAGGATCTCCGGGTGGTCGGCGATGCCGGAGATCCCGCACGCCCCGATGGCCGTGAACCAGAGGATCATCACCGGCCCGAACACCCGGCCCACCGCTGCGGTTCCCCTGCGCTGGACCAGGAAGAGCACCACGATGATCGCCGCCGTGATCGGGACGACCGCGTCCGCCAGGGACGGCTCGACGACCTTGAGCCCCTCGACCGCGGAGAGCACCGAGATCGCCGGGGTGATCATGCTGTCGCCGAAGAACAGCGACGCACCGAAGATGCCCAGCGCGGCCAGGACGACGGTGGTCCTTCGGCCCCGCTGCGAGGCCGACCGCCGCAGCAGGGTGATCAGCGCCATGATGCCGCCCTCGCCGTCGTTGTCGGCGCGCATGGCGAGCAGGACGTAGGTGACCAGGACGATGACCACCACCGACCAGAAGATGAGCGAGACCACCCCGTACAGGTTCTCCGTGGAGACCGGTACGGGGTGCGGGTCCTCCGGGTTGAACACGGTCTGCAGGGTGTAGATCGGGCTGGTGCCGATGTCGCCGAAGACCACACCGAGGGCACCGATCGTCAGCGCGAGGCCCGCCAAGCCGGTGGTACGACCCGGGTGACCGGGTGTCGGCTGCCGGGCTTCGGGACCGTTGTCGGCCATGGGTCCTCCTCCGCGCGGGCGTTCTGCTGCAGGGCTGGTGCACTGGGGCGGACGATACCGACCCCGTCGTCAGGCCGCAGGGGAGACTGCGCCGACCGCGCCGGCCGTCAGGCGGTGCCGAGGCCGGTCTCCTCGAGGTCGAGGTCGCGCTGCAGGGTGCGCCGAGTGGTGTCGCTGATCCGGTGGTCGTCGTAGAGACGGCGCAGCTCGTCGCCCTGGACGGCGATGACCTCTCGACGCAGTTCGCGGTAGACGACCAGCGCGGGTGTTCCGGCGGCCGGTTCGTCATGGGGTTCGAGCCTGGCCTCCAGGCCTCGGCGGACGCGCTCGACGACGTGCCCGGGGATGGTCTCCAGGTCGGCGAGCTGGTCGAGGTGGGTGAGGCCCGCCCGGGTGAGTGCGCCACGGGCGTCCTCTTCCTCACGGGCGGTGTGTTCCGGTTCGAGCGCCAGCCCGGAGCGGTTGACGACGGGTGCCAGGCTCAGCCCCTGGACGACGAGGGTGAAGACCACGACGGCGGTGGTGAGAACGAGCACCAGGGCCCGCCCGGGCAGCTGGGTGCCGTTCTCGGCGGCGAGCGGGATCGACAACGCGGCGGCGAGCGGCATCACCCCGCGGGTACCGGCCCAGCTGACCACGGCGGCGATCCGCCAAGAGGGCCGTCCGCGACTCGGCCCGACCGCTGCGGAGAGGGGGAGCATCCAGAGGACGCGCAGCGCGATCAGCACGGTGGCGATGGCGAGCGCCTGCAGCGGCCACATTCCGCTTCCGCCGGGGAGTTCCCGGACCAGCGTGGGCAGCTCCAGGCCGACGATGCTGAAGACCACGCTCTCCAGCAGGAAAACCACGACCGCGTACACGGCGTGCAGCTGCAGGCGGATCCGGGCGTCGGTCAGGCGGTGCCCGGAGCGGCCCAGCAGCACGCCGGCGACGACCACGGCGGTGACGCCGGAGGTGTGGGCGGACTCGGCGAGCACGTAGGCGCCGTACGGGGTGACCAGGGCGATGACCGTCTCCAGCACCGGGTCGGTGGTGCGGCGGCGGATCAGGGTGACTCCGCCGGCAACCACGGCGCCGATCGCGCTGCCGCCGCCGGCCAGCAGGACGAACTGCCCGCCCGCCGCCTGCCAGCCGACCGCGCCGGTGGCGACGGCGACGGTGACGGCGACCCGGAACAGCACCAGCGAGGTGGCGTCGTTGAACAGGCTCTCCGCCTGGACCAGGACCTGCACCCGGCCGGGCAGGGCGAGCCGCCGACCCAGTGCGGTCACCGCGACCGGATCGGTGCTGGCCAGGACCGCGCCCAGGACGAAGGCCATGGAGGCCGGCAACGGGGTCAGGGCGGCGGCGAGTGCGCCGACGAGGGCGGCCGAGGCGAGGACGAGGCCGAAGGCGAGGACGGTGACCGGGCGCCACACCGAGCGCAGATCGCGCAGGGACAGTTCCTCGGCGGAGGCGTAGAGCAGCGGGGGCAGGACGACCAGGCCGATGGTCTCGGGGGCGATGTGCAGGGCGGGTGCCCCGGGTATCAGGGCGACCGCGATCCCGGCGAGTACCAGGAGGGAGGGTGCCGGTATGCGCCAGCGGCGGGCGCCGGTGGCCACCGTGGTGGCCAGGACGACAAGAAGGAGGACTGCCCCGACCGCGCGCATCGCCGAAACCCCAGCTCAGTTCGCGGGGGCGCCGCGGCGGCCGCCGCGGTCCGTCCCCCGGCCGACCAGACTTCCCGGCACACCGTTGGCGGTCATTTTATCAAGGCCTTAGCGCCTCGAAGGTTCGTCCGATTCATGGAGTGCTGCAGGGGCGGCCCCAGTCGCGTGCCTGTCCGTCCACGGGAACGTGACCGGTGTCCGAGCACGCGCGTTGACGCTGCTCGACCTTGCCGCACGCGGACTGGCGGGATTGACCCCGCCCGCGGCGGCGGCATGCGTGGCGCCCGACGAGTACCAGGACACCCTCACCCACGAGCGGTTGATGCTCCGGCGGATCCAGGAGTCCGTGGCGTCGGGCGAGTTGCTTGAGGGCACGCTGAATGGGCGGTTGAGACCGGCCGCAGGACTGATCACGTCCTGCGGTCGGTTCGCCCTCATCCGGTGCGTCCGGCGTCGGTCAGGCCGCCTTGACCGGCCGGGTGAGGCTGTCGAGCGCGGCGCCCGCGTGGTCGGCCAGGGTCACGGCGACCAGGCGCGCCTGCCGCGAGGGCACTGTCCCAGGGGCGGGTTCGAGCATGAAGCGGCCGACGTACTTGCCGTTGCCGAACATCCGCAGTTCGACGTCCTCCTCGGGCAGGCCGAGGGCGTCGGCGTCCCAGGTGCGGCGGCCCACGGTGACGGAGCCGTCGTGCTGCAGGCTCGGCGGGTGGCCGATCAGGGAGCCGTACTCGAAGCGGCAGTTGCGCAGCTGGAGGAGGTCCACCAGCTCGTCGCGGACGTGGTCCACCACGGTGAGTGCGGAGTTGGCGTTGCGGGCCAGGACGGCGGTGTCGTGGATGCGGGCGAGGTAGCCCGCGTCGGTGATCGCTATCACCTGGAAGTGGCGGGCGCGGGCCGCGAGTTGGGAGACCGTGAGGCCTACGGTGAGCAGGAGCACGGCGGTGGTGATGTCGGTACCGGCGTCGATGGCGAACCGCTGGTAGGGCTGGGTGAAGAAGAAGTCGAACCAGACGGCCGCGCTGACCGCCGCGACGGCACCGGCCAGCCGGTGGCCGAGCGCGGCCACCGCGACGACCACGACGACGAGCAGCAGGGCCACGTTGGTGTTGGCCATGCTGTCGCGGAACGGCAGCAGGACCAGGCTCAGGATCAGCGGGGCAACAGCCGCCACGAGCAGGGAGAGCGGCCCCCGCAGGGTGAGGTATCGGCGCATGGTGCACCTCCTGTTCTCCGGTGTAACAGGCGCGGGGCGGAAGTCGGGCCCCGGCGCGGTCTCGTTAACGGGATCCTTGCGCTCGGTTCCCGCTCCCGGCCGTTCGGCGCCGGCCGCGGGCGAGTAGTACCCGCAGGCCGGCTCGCGTGGTGGCGGGCACGACGCGGTCCTCGGTGCCGGCACGCGGCGCGCACCAGCGCCGGGCCCGGCACGCCCTCGACCGCGCGGCAGAGGGCGGCCAGGCTGCTCAGGGTGTCGGTCACCCCGACGATGACTCTGGACGGTTCGTTCATGCTCCCGGTGGACACCGGTGAACAGCAGAGGACGGGGTCCTTGACGCAACGATGACGGATCGGGACCCAGGTTTCACGCGGCCCTGACAGCGGCGTCCGTGTCAACGCTCCGTCAATCGGTGCTGGCGCAGCGTCAGGATTCCGTCAGGGCGCGGGCAGCGGTGCCGCGGTGCGCGGTTGGCTTGGCTGCCGGCCGTCGGGTCGGCCTCCAGCCGCCGGTCCGTGCCCGAGAAGGTCTGCCGCATGCTCTCCCTTGCTCCCGAGAAGGACGTCGTCGCGCCCGCTCCGGTGGGGCGGCCCCCGGGTCGGCGGCACCGGGCGGGTGGCGCCCTGCTCGATCCGAAGCAGCTGGCCGCGGCCCTGCCGGAGGCGCTGCGCAAGCTGCACCCCCGGGTGATGGTGCGCAATCCCGTGATGTTCGTGGTCGAGGTCGGTTCTGCGCTGACCACCCTGTCGGCGGTCCTCTCGCCGAGCGTGTTCGCCTGGCTGATCGGCCTCTGGCTGTGGCTGACGGTGGTGTTCGCCAACCTGGCCGAGGCGGTCGCCGAGGGACGCGGCAGAGCGCAGGCGGCCTCGCTGCGCCGGGCCCGGACGGGCACCACGGCGCGGCGGCTGCGCAGTTGGCGGGTGGGGCTGACCCGGTTCGAGGAGGAGACCGTTTCCGCCGAGCGGCTCCGCCTGCACGACTTCGTGGTCGTGGAGGCGGGGGAGACCGTTCCCGGTGACGGCGATGTGGTCGACGGGATCGCGGCGGTGGACGAGTCGGCGATCACCGGGGAGTCGGCGCCGGTGATCCGCGAGGCCGGCGGCGACCGCTGCTCGGTGACCGGCGGAACGACGGTCCTGTCCGACCGGATCGTCGTGCGGATCACGGCCAAGCCGGGGCTGACCTTCATCGACCGGATGATCGCCCTGGTCGAAGGTGCGGAGCGGCAGAAGACGCCGAACGAGATCGCACTCAACCTGCTGCTCGCCTCACTGACCGTCGTCTTCATCCTCTCCGTGGTCACGCTCCAGCCGATGGCCGTCTTCGCGGGCGCCGAGCAGTCGACCGCGGTGCTGGTGGCTCTCCTGGTGGCGCTGATCCCGACCACGATCGGTGCCCTGCTCTCCGCGATCGGCATCGCCGGCATGGACCGGCTGGTGCAGCGCAACGTGCTCGCCATGTCCGGGCGGGCCGTGGAAGCGGCCGGCGACGTGGACGTGCTGCTGCTCGACAAGACCGGCACCGTCACCCTCGGCAACCGGCAGGCGGTCCGCCTCCTGCCCGCCCCGGGCGTGCCGGACGACCGGCTCGCCGAGGCCGCCCGGCTGTCCTCGCTGGCAGACGAGACGCCCGAAGGCCGCTCCATCGTGAGCCTGGCCAAGGACTACGGCCTGCGTGAGCGCGCGCCCGGGGAGTCGGGGCGCACGGAGTTCGTGCCGTTCAGTGCGCAGAGCCGGATGAGCGGCGTCGACCTGCTCTGGCCCGACGGAACGGTGATCAGCGTGCGCAAGGGCGCCTCGGCGGCGATCTCCGCCTGGGTGTACGAGCGGGGCGGGCTGGTGTGGGGCGAAGTGCTGGAGGCCGTCGACGCGATCGCCGCCCAGGGCGGCACCCCGCTGCTGGTCGCCGTCCACGACCGGCACGGAGCGCGCGTGATGGGCGTCGTCGAGCTGAAGGACGTGGTCAAGGACGGCATCCGTGAGCGCTTCGCGGAGCTGCGTCGGATGGGCATCCGGACGGTGATGGTCACCGGCGACAACCCGCTGACCGCGCGGGCGATCGCGGCCGAGGCGGGGGTGGACGACTTCCTGGCGGAGGCCACGCCCGAGGACAAGCTCGCCCTGATCAAGCGGGAGCAGGAGGGCGGGAAGCTGGTCGCCATGACCGGCGACGGGACGAACGACGCCCCGGCGCTCGCCCAGGCCGATGTCGGCGTGGCGATGAACACCGGGACCTCGGCCGCGAAGGAGGCCGGCAACATGGTGGACCTCGACTCCAACCCCACCAAGCTGATCGACATCGTCGAGGTCGGCAAGCAACTGCTGATCACCCGGGGCGCGCTGACGACGTTCTCGATCGCCAACGACGTGGCGAAGTACTTCGCGATCATCCCCGCCATGTTCGCCGGCGCCTACCCGGGTCTGCGCCACCTCAACATCATGGAGCTGCACAGCCCGACGTCCGCGATCACCTCGGCGATCATCTTCAACGCGCTGATCATCGTCGCGTTGATCCCGCTCGCCCTGCGCGGAGTGCGGTACCGCCCGGCCTCCGCCTCCCGGCTGCTCGCCCGCAACCTCCGTGTCTTCGGCCTCGGCGGACTGGTCCTCCCGTTCGTCGGCATCAAGCTGATCGACACGCTCGTGGTGCAGTTCCTCTTCTGAGCAGGGCGGGTCGCCGGCTTCGCACGTCAAGAATGCGTCGGGATCGGGGCCTGTGGCGTCAGGAACCCGTCAGGACCGGCTTCGCGGGGTGCGACGGCGGCTTGGCTGACGACCGACGAATGTCCGACCGCCGAGGGAGCGCACCCGTGAGGCTGTACCGTGTCCGGCCCGGGGGCCGCTGGCTTCACCCGGCAGTGCAGCGGCTGGGCACCGGCATGTCCCTGGCCGTGGCGCTGACCGTGAGCGGCTTCCTCACACCGGTGCTCGGCTGGGTCGGGGAGCTGAACGCGGGCTGGTACACCTTCGGCGCGTACGCGCTGCTGTGCACCCTCGTCGGTGCCGTGTCCCGCCCGGCAGCGGCACCTCTGACAGGTCTGTCGGGCTGGCTGTTCTTCAACGGCTTCGCCGTCCACCGCTACGCCGTGCTGGGTTGGGCCGGCCGCACGGACTTGCTGCGCCTGGGCGTCTTCACGGTTGCCGCGCTCCTCGCGGCCCTGCCCGGCGCGATGCCGCGGCGGAGGATCAGGCTCGAGGTCGTCCAGCTCGCCGATCACCGTGCAGACGACCGCTGTTGAGCGATGTCAAGGATTCGTCAGAGCGGGTGACGGTCCCTTGCGGGGCCCGGATGCCGACACTTGAATGGACGTCATGAACCGACCGGCACGCCACCACGACCGCCCGCCGCATCCGCGGGCGCTGGGCTGTGCCACGGTCGTCGTTCGCACGGTCCGGTAGGGATCGCCTCCCCGCGCCCCACCCGATCGTGCCGCGGCAGACGGGCAGAACAGCAGCCCGCCTACCGGTCGTGTCCCCGCCGGGCGCTCAGAGCGCTGACGCTCGCGCCCGGCGGGAATTCCGCTGCCACCTTCCGCACCTCCGACACCCGGACGCGCCCTCGCGCGCCCCGGCCTCCGGGGTGCCCTCCTTCCTGGGATCGAACCATGTCCGAAGTCCTGTCCGCCCGCACTGCCCTCGTGACCGGTGCCTCCTCCGGGATCGGCTGGGAGACGGCCCGGCTGCTCGCCGAGCACGGTGCCACCGTCGTCCTGCACGCCCGTACCCTCAACCAGGGCGAGCACGCGGTCGACCGCCTGGTGGCCCGGGGCGTCTCCCGCGAGCGGCTCCACCTCGTCACCGCCGACTTCACCCGCCTCGCCGAGGTCCGGAACCTCGCCGCCGCCGTGGCGGCGGGCTTCCCGGCGCTGGACCTGCTGGTCAACAACGCGGCGATCATGGCGCCGGAGCGGTGCACGCTGAGCGAGGACGGCATCGAGGTGTCCTTCCAGGTCAACTTCCTGGCGGCGCACGTGCTGGCGAACCTGCTGCAGGACTCGCTCTCCGCAGCGGGTGACGCCCGGATCGTCAACGTCTCCTCCTCGCTGCACCGCACCGCCGCGATGAACTGGAACGACCCCAACCGGGTCAAGAAGTACTCCCGGGTCGCCGCCTACGCGCAGTCGCAGCTCGCCCTGAGCATCGACACCCTCGCCATGGCCCCCGAGGGCTCCGGCATCACCGCCGTCAGCGTGAACCCCGGCCTGTGCGACACCGCGCTGCTGCCGCTGTACGGACGGGTCGGCGCGCCGCCGGCCGAGGGCGCCGCCGCGGTCGTCCGGCTCTGCCTGCCGGACGTCCGCCTCACCAACGGCGAGTACTACGAAGGCGGTGACATCGCCCCGACCGCGATCGCCGTCCACGAGGACCGCTCGCAGCGTCGCCTGGGACGGCTTGCCGACCGACTCGTCACCGGAGCCTGACCCACCCACTCGCACCACCCGACAGGAGGGACGTGTCCAAGCGCGCCCGGAAGAAGAAGGCCCGCCGCAAGAAGAAGGCCAACCACGGCCGCAAGCCCGGCCAGTAGCCGGCCCTGAACCACCCGGCGCCGCGTGCCACCGGCGCCGGGTGTCACCTCCGAACCCCCGGGAGCCCCGTCGCTCCCGGGGGTTCGGCCTGCTCTGCCGTCAGGACGGCATCAAGATCACGGGGTATGCCGTCAGGACGCCGTAGGGAAGGACTCCGCCGGTCGGAACGTGTCGGACGATCGCACCAACATGCCCTGTCCGTGGAGGTACCCGATGTCCGGTCCCGTCGATCCGTTGCCCGCCGGAGTCCAGGAGGCGGCCGAGCCCGAGCCGCCCGACAGCCGTCCGGCCGACGACCGCCACCGGCTGACCGCCCTCGGCGGCCTGGCCGCGCTCTCCCTCGACGCCATGGCCTCGGTGGCGTACGGACCGGAGTCGATCGTCCTGGTGCTGGCCGCGGCCGGCGGGTACGGGCTCGGGTTCACCCTGCCGGTGACGGCGGCGATCGCGGTGCTGCTGGCGGTGCTGGTCGCCTCGTACCGGCAGGTGATAGCGGCCTTCCCGGACGGTGGCGGCTCGTACGCCGTCGCCAAGGCACACCTGGGCAGACGCGCGGCGCTGACGGCCGCCGCCTCGCTGGTGATCGACTACATCCTGAACGTCGCCGTCTCGGTGACCGCCGGCGTGGCCGCGCTGACCTCCGCCTTCCCCGGGCTGTACGCGGACCGGGTCTGGCTCTGTCTCGGTGTGCTGGCTCTCGTCACGGCGGTCAACCTGCGGGGCATCGCCGAATCCGCTCGCTGGTTCATGGCGCCGACCGCGGTGTTCGTGCTGTCGATCCTGGCGATCATCGTCGTGGGCCTGTTCCGGGACGCGCCCGCCTCCACCGAGGCCGCCGCCGGGCACGCATCCGCACTGGCCGGCAACGCCACCGCCGTCGGTGCGCTGCTGCTGCTGAAGGCCTTCGCCTCCGGCTGTTCCGCGCTGACCGGTGTGGAGGCGATCGCCAACGCGGTGCCGTCCTTCCGGACACCCGGCGTCAAGCGGGCGCAGCGTACCGAGGTGGCGCTCGGAGCGCTGCTGGGCGTGATGCTGATCGGCCTGGCCGTGTTGATCGGCCGCTTCCACCTGCAGCCGGTCGAGGGTGTGACGGTGCTGGCCCAGCTCGCGGACGCCTCACTCGGCCACGGCTTCGGCTTTTACCTGGTCCAGTTCGCCACCGTCGTCCTGCTGGCGCTGGCCGCCAACACCTCCTTCGGCGGCCTGCCGGTCCTGATGCACCTGCTGGCGCGCGACAACCACCTGCCGCACGTCTTCGCGCTGCGCGCCGACCGCCAGGTCCACCGGCACGGCGTGCTCTTCCTGGCCCTCGTCTCGGCCGCCCTGCTGGTCGCCTCCGGCGGCGACGTGAACAGCCTGGTGCCGCTCTTCGCGATCGGCGTGTTCGTCGGCTTCACCATCTGCCAGGTCGGCATGGTCCGGCACTGGCGGCAGCAGCGCGGCCCCGGCTGGCACGGCAAGGCGCTGCTGAACGGCTTCGGCGCCCTGCTCACCGGCATCGCGACGCTGGTCGTCACCGGCACCAAGTTCACCGAGGGCGCCTGGGGCATCTGCCTGGCCCTGCCACTGATGGTCCTGCTGTTCGAGGTGATTCAGCGGGCCTACGCCCGGATCGGCGAGCGCCTCGGCCTCGGCCGGGTTCCCGCACCGGTCACCCGCCAACGCTCCCTCGTGATCGTCCCCGTCCACGCCATCACCAGGGACGCCCTCTCCGCCGCGGTGAGCCTCGGCGACGAGGTCCAGGCCGTCACCGTCGTCCATACCGCACCGGACGCCGAGGACCGACAGGCGGCCGAGGCTCTACGCCGCGACTGGGAACTGTGGCGACCCGGTGTCCCCCTGGTCGAGATCCCGGACGGCCACCGGCGCCTCGGCCGGCCCATCGCCGACCACGTCGATGCCCTGACTGCCGAACGCGCGTATGACCGGATCACCGTCCTGATCCCCGAGGTCGAACCCGCCCGGCTGTGGCAGCGCGCCCTGCAGAACCAGCGCGGCGCCGTCATCGACCGCGCCCTGCGCCGCCGCACCGACGCCGTCGTCTGCCGCCTCCGACTGCGCACGTGAGGCGTCCGAAATACCCCTTATGGCGTTTTCCGTGTGCGGATGTTGACGATCCCTTAACGGTCTTCTTAACGCACCCGAAACGGCATCAAATGAGAGCTGCCACCCATCTCACCTGCGGAAACGTTCAGCGGGCGGAGCAATGGAGGGGGCCGTACGACAACATTGCAGCCGTGTGCGCAAGCCATACGCTCGATTTGTGTTCAACCTGCCCCAGACGCTGAAGCGTCTCGTGATCGGCCGGGCGATGCGCAGCGAAGAGCTCGGCGAGACGCTGCTGCCCAAGCGACTGGCGCTGCCGATCTTCGCCTCCGACCCGCTGTCCTCCGTCGCGTACGCCACCGGCGAGATCCTGCTCGTCCTCACGGTCGGCGGTACCGCCTTCCTCTACCTGACGCCGTGGGTCGCCGCGGCGGTCGTCGTGCTGATGGCCGTCGTGGTGATGTCCTACCGCCAGGTCGTGCACGCCTACCCGAGCGGCGGCGGCTCCTACGAGGTGGTGTCGAAGAACCTCGGGGCGAGCGCCGGCCTGGTGGTGGCGGCGTCGCTGCTGGTCGACTACGTGATGACCGTTGCCGTGTCGGTGGCTTCGGGTGTGGACAACATCATCTCCGCTTTCCCCGGCCTGGCGGACTACCGGGTCGGCTTCGCACTCGGCTTCGTCGTCCTGCTCACGGCGATGAACCTGCGGGGCGTCCGCGAGTCCGGGCGGGCGTTCGCCGCACCGACGTACCTGTTCATCACCGCGATCCTGCTGATGATCGGCACCGGCATGATCCGGGTGGTGTTCGGCGAGACCCCGGTGGCCGAGAGCGCGGCGTACGGAATCGAACCGGAGCCGGGCAAGGCGAACCTGGCCGGACTGGCGCTGCTGCTCCTCGCGCTGCGGGCGTTCGCCTCCGGTTGTACGGCGCTGACCGGCGTCGAGGCGATCTCCAACGGGGTGCCCGCCTTCCGCAGGCCGAAGTCGAAGAACGCCGCCACCACGATGGCGGCGATGGGCCTGACCGCGGTCGTGATGTTCGTCGGCGTCACCTGGCTCGCCATGGTGGCCAAGGTCCACTACGTGGACGACCCCTGCCAGCTGACCGGCATCTCCGGTGACTGCGTGAACTACACCCAGCCCACCGTGATCGCCCAGCTCGCCGCCTCCGTCTTCGGCGGCAGCGACAGCATCCTGTTCTACGTGGTCCAGGCCGCCACGGCACTCGTGCTGATCCTCGCGGCCAACACCGCGTTCAACGGCTTCCCCCTGCTTGCGTCGATCCTCGCCCAGCACCGCTACCTGCCCCGCCAGCTGCACACCCGCGGCGACCGCCTCGCGTACTCCAACGGCATCATCGCCCTGGCGGTGGTGGCCGGCGCCCTCCTGTGGTTCTACCAGGCGAACGTCACCAGCCTGATCCACCTGTACATCCTCGGCGTGTTCACCTCCTTCACCCTCTCCCAGTTCGGCATGGTCCGGCACTGGAACGACGTGCTACGCACCGGGACGGACCCGGCGGTGCGTTCCTCGGCGCGCCGCTCCCGGGTGATCAACGCCTTCGGCGGCGTGTTCACCGCCCTGGTGCTGGTGATCGTGCTGGCCACCAAGTTCACCCAGGGCGCCTGGCTGGCGGTCCTGGCCGCAGCGGTGCTGTGGCTGATGATGCGGGGCATCCGCCGCCACTACGACGCGGTCTCCGACGAACTGGCCGTCGAGGACGCCCGGGCCGAGTCGGTGCGGCCGGCCAGGGTGCACGGAGTGGTGCTGGTCTCCAAGCTGCACAAGGCCACCCTGCGGGCCCTCGGCTACGCCCAGGCGTTCCGGCCGGACAGTCTGGAGGCCCTGACGGTGGCGGTGGAGAAGGATGCCACCGAGGAGCTCGGCTCGCAGTGGAGCGCCTACGACGTGCAGGTGCCGCTCAAGGTGCTGGACTCGCCGTACCGGGAGATCACCAAGCCGGTCGTCCAGTACGTCCGCGAGTATCGGCGCAACCACCCGCACGAGGCGATCGCGGTGTTCATCCCGGAGTACGTGGTGGGGCACTGGTGGGAGCAACTGCTGCACAACCAGTCGGCGCTGTGGCTCAAGTCCCGACTGCTGTTCACCCCGGGCGTGATGGTGATCAGCGTGCCGTGGCAGTTGTCCTCCGCGCCCCGGGCCGACCGGCCCGCGCGACGGGCGCCGGGGGCGATGCGGCGCGGCGAGCCGGCCCCGGTGCGGGACGTCCCCGAACCCGAGAAGCTCTGAGACCAGCGGTGTCCGGGCCCGGCGCAGCCAGGCTGCCCCGGGCCCGGACACGTTTCGGACGATGTCCGGTCTCGGCCGCGTGACGCCGTCGTCAAGGCGGCGTCAAGGTTTCCGGCCCCGCCGTATGGAGCGTGTCAGGACCCCGTGCGGCCGTCTGACCTGCTGATTGGCTTCCTGTGCCGGCCACCCGCCGGCGTAGTGCGGACCGCGTCGGCCCCGGCCCCGGTCCCTGAGCCACCCAGGTGGAACCCATGGCAGATCTCGTCTTCGTCGGTGTCACGGTCGCCGTGTTCGCCGTCATCGCCCTGATAGCGAAGGGGGTCGAGAAGCTGTGACCGCCGACAACATCGCAGGTCTCATCGTCGCCGTCGCACTCGTCGGCTACCTCGTCGTCGCGCTGATCTACCCGGAGAAGTTCTGACATGAGCTCCACTGCTGCCGGGTGGCTGCAGGCCCTCGCCCTGGTGGGCGCCCTGGCCCTGTGCTACCGCCCCCTCGGCGACTACATCGCCAAGCTCCTGACCACCGCCAAGCACCTCAGAGTCGAACGCGGCCTCTACAGGCTGGTGGGCGTCGACGGTGACGCCGACCAGCGCTGGCCGGTGTACCTGCGCTCGGTGCTGGCCTTCTCCGCCCTGTCGATCCTCTTCCTCTACGGGCTGATACGCCTCCAGACGCACCTGCTGCTGTCCCTGGGTGTGCCGGAGATGGAGGCACACCAGGCGTGGAACACCGCGGTCTCGTTCACCACCAACACCAACTGGCAGTCCTACAGCGGCGAGTCCGCGATGGGCCACCTGGTGCAGATGGCGGGCCTGGCGGTGCAGAACTTCGTCTCGGCCGCGGTCGGTATCGCGATCGTCGCCGCGCTGATCCGGGGCTTCACCCGCAACCGGACCGACCGGGTCGGCAACTTCTGGGTCGACCTCACCCGCATCGTGCTGCGTCTGCTGCTTCCGCTGTCGATCGTCTTCGCCCTGGTCCTGGTGGCGAACGGTGTGGTGCAGAACTTCCACGGCTTCCACGACCTCGCCACTTTGGGCGGCGGTACCCAGTCGATCCCGGGCGGGCCGGTGGCCTCGCAGGAGGTCATCAAGGAGCTGGGCACCAACGGCGGCGGCTTCTTCAACGCCAACTCGGCGCACCCGTTCGAGAACCCGAACGGCTTCACCAACTGGCTGGAGATCTTCCTGCTGCTGGTGATCTCGTTCTCGCTGCCCCGGACCTTCGGCAGGATGGTCGGCGACCACCGCCAGGGCTACGCGATCGTCGCCGTGATGGCGCTGTTCTGGGTCGCCTCCGCCGCACTGATCACCTTCTTCGAGCACCAACACGCCGGCACCGCGCTGCAGGCCGCGGGCGGGGCGATGGAGGGTAAGGAGCAGCGGTTCGGTGTCGCCGCGTCGAGTCTGTTCGCGGCCTCGACGACGCTGACCTCGACCGGCGCGGTGAACTCCTTCCACGACTCCTTCACGCCGTTCGGCGGCGGTCTGACGGTCTTCAACATGATGCTGGGTGAGATCGCGCCCGGCGGTACCGGCTCGGGCCTGTACGGCATGCTGGTCCTGGCGATCGTCGCGGTGTTCGTGGCGGGTCTGATGGTCGGGCGGACCCCGGAGTACCTGGGCAAGAAGCTCGGCGGCCGGGAGATGAAGTTCGCCTCGCTGTACATCCTGACGACTCCGGCGATCGTGCTGGTCGGCACGGGTGTCGCGATGGCGCTGCCCGGTGAGCGGGCGGGCATGCTCAACAGCGGCCCGCACGGCTTCTCCGAGGTGCTGTACGCCCTCACCTCCGCCGCCAACAACAACGGCTCCGCCTTCGCGGGCATCACCGTGAACACGCCGTGGTACGACACGGCGCTGGGCCTGGCGATGGCGTTCGGCCGGTTCCTGCCGATGGTGTTCGTGCTGGCGCTGGCGGGTTCGCTCGCGCGGCAGCAGCCGGTTCCGGCGAGCGCGGGCACCCTGCCCACCCACAAGCCGCTCTTCGTCGGCCTGCTCTCCGGTGTGGTGCTGATCGTCGTCGGCCTCACCTACTTCCCGGCCCTGGCCCTCGGCCCGATCGCAGAAGGTCTCCACTGATGTCCACCACGCTCACCCCCGCCCCCGCATCGGTCGAGAACGGCGAGGCGCCGCACAGAGTCCGGGGCGGCCTGCTCGACCCGAAGCTGATCGTCTCCTCGCTCCCCGACGCGGTGAAGAAGCTCGACCCGCGGGTGATGGTCAAGAACCCGGTCATGTTCGTGGTCGAGGTCGGCTCGGTCGTCACCACGGTCGCCGCGGTCGCCGACCCGTCGGTGTTCGCCTGGGCGATCACCGCCTGGCTCTGGCTGACCGTCGTCTTCGCCAACCTGGCCGAGGCCGTCGCCGAGGGCCGCGGCAAGGCCCAGGCTGACACCCTGCGCAAGACCAAGACCGACACCATGGCCCGTCGCCTCACCAACTGGCCGGCCTCGCAGGCCGAGGAGGAGGTCTCCGGCACCGCGCTGCGGCTCGGTGACCACGTGGTGGTCGAGGCCGGACAGACCATCCCCGGCGACGGTGACGTCGTCGAGGGCGTCGCCAGCGTGGACGAGTCCGCGATCACCGGCGAGTCCGCACCCGTCATCCGGGAGTCCGGTGGCGACCGCAGCGCGGTCACCGGCGGCACCAAGGTGCTGTCCGACCGGATCGTGGTGAAGATCAGCTCGGAGCCGGGCAAGACCTTCATCGACCGGATGATCGCCCTGGTCGAGGGCGCCGCCCGGCAGAAGACCCCGAACGAGATCGCGCTCAACATCCTGCTGGCCTCGCTGACGATCGTCTTCCTGATCGCCGTGGTCACCCTGCAGCCGATGGCGACCTATGCCGGCGCGCCGCAATCGATGATCGTGCTGGTCGCCCTGATCGTCGCCCTGATCCCGACCACGATCGGCGCGCTGCTCTCCGCGATCGGCATCGCCGGCATGGACCGCCTCGTGCAGCGCAACGTCCTCGCCATGTCCGGCCGGGCCGTCGAGGCCGCGGGCGACGTCAACACGCTGCTGCTGGACAAGACCGGCACCATCACCCTGGGCAGCCGGCAGGCCGCCGAATTCCAGCCCGCCACCGGTGTGGAGATCGGCGAACTTGCCGACGCCGCCCAGCTCTCCTCGCTCGCCGACGAGACCCCCGAGGGCCGCTCGATCGTCGTCCTCGCCAAGACCGAGTACGGGCTGCGGGCCCGCGCCCAGGGCGAGCTGGCGCACGCCACCTGGGTCCCCTTCACCGCCCAGACCCGTATGTCCGGCGTCGACGTGGACGGCCGGCAGGTCCGCAAGGGCGCGGCCGGCTCGGTCGCCACCTGGGTGACCGAGAACGGCGGCACGGTCGGCGCCGACGTCGCGCAGCTGGTCGACGGGATCTCCGCTGCGGGTGGCACGCCGCTGGTCGTCGCCGAGAAGGACGGCGGGAAGGCGCCGCGCGTCCTCGGCGTGATCCACCTGAAGGACGTGGTGAAGGAGGGCATGCGGGAGCGGTTCGACGAACTGCGCCGCATGGGCATCAAGACCGTCATGATCACCGGCGACAACCCGCTGACCGCCAAGGCGATCGCCGAGGAGGCCGGGGTGGACGACTTCCTCGCCGAGGCCACGCCCGAGGACAAGATGGCCCTGATCAAGAAGGAGCAGGCCGGCGGCAAGCTCGTCGCGATGACCGGCGACGGCACCAACGACGCCCCCGCGCTGGCCCAGGCCGACGTCGGCGTGGCGATGAACACCGGCACCATGGCGGCCAAGGAGGCCGGCAACATGGTCGACCTGGACTCCAACCCCACCAAGCTGATCGAGATCGTCGAGATCGGCAAGCAGCTCCTCATCACCCGCGGCGCGCTGACCACCTTCTCCATCGCCAACGACGTCGCCAAGTACTTCGCGATCATCCCGGCGATGTTCGCCGGCGTGTACCCGGGCCTGAAGCACCTGAACATCATGGGCCTGCACAGCCCGCAGTCCGCGATCACCTCGGCGATCGTCTTCAACGCCCTGGTCATCGTCGGTCTGATCCCGCTCGCCCTGCGAGGCGTCAAGTACCGTCCCTCCGACGCGAGTTCGCTGCTGGCCCGGAACCTCGGGCTCTACGGCGTCGGCGGCCTCGTCGTCCCCTTCATCGGAATCAAGGCGATCGACCTGGTCGTCCAGTTCATCCCCGGCCTGAGCTGAGAGAGGCCAGAACACCATGCCCACCATTCTGCGAACCCACCTCACCGCGCTGCGGATGCTGCTGGTGATGACCGTCGTCCTCGGCCTCGCCTATCCGCTGCTGGTCGCCGGCATCGCCCAGGTCGCCTTCCCGGTGAAGGCGAACGGCTCGATCGTGAAGTCCGACGGCAAGGAGATCGGGTCCAGCCTGCTCGGCCAGAGCTACGACCTGCCGAAGAAGAACCCCGACGACCCGGACGAGCAGGCGCAGCCGGACCCGAAGTGGTTCCAGCCCCGCCCCTCGGCCGGCTCGTACGACCCGAAGGCCTCCGGCGCGTCCAACCTCGGCCCGAACAGCGAGGACCTGCTGAAGACGATTCAGGACCGGCGCGCCGCGATCGCCGCCTTCGACGGCGTCGACCCGGCGAGCGTCCCGGTGGACGCGGTCACCGCCTCCGGCTCCGGCCTCGACCCGCACATCTCCGTCGCCTACGCGAAGGAGCAGGTCGACCGGGTGGCCAAGGCGCGCAACGTGCCCGCCGACACGCTGAACCGGCTGATCGGCAAGTACACCGAGGGTCGCTCGCTCGGCTACCTCGGCCAGGCCGGCGTCAACGTCGTCCTGCTCAACAAGGCACTGAGCGAGACCAAGTGACGTCGCACCAGTGGTCTGAGTGACCGAACCGACCCGGGCGCGGGGGACACCTCCCCGCGCCCGGGTCGGTTGCCCATGCGTCGTGTCTGTTGAGCGGAGCAAGGTGCCCGCCCGGGATGGCGACGAGATCCACAACGTTTCCGGCCGCCCTTCGTCGAGAAAGAGCAGCGCCCATGTCCCGTGACCTCACCCCCGGCACCGCCGTCCGCCGCGGGCAGCTGAGGGTATACCTCGGATCGGCTCCCGGTGTCGGCAAGACCTACCGGATGCTGGACGAGGCCCGCAGACGGCGCGACCGCGGCGCGGACGTGGTGGTCGGCTTCATCGAGTGCCACGGCCGACGGCACACCGAGAACATGCTCCAGGGCCTGGACCTGGTCCCCAGACTGACGCGCAGCTACCGGGGCACGGACTTCCAGGAGATGGACCTGGACACGATCCTGGCCCGCCGGCCGCAGCTCGCCCTGGTCGACGAACTCGCGCACACCAACATCCCGGGCGGCCGCAACGCCAAGCGGTGGCAGGACGTCGAGGAACTGCTCGCCGCCGGAATCGACGTGATCACCACCGTCAACGTCCAGCACCTGGAATCGCTGAACGACGTCGTCCAGAAGATCACCGGAATCCCGCAGCGCGAGACCGTCCCCGACGAGGTCGTCCGCCGAGCCGACCAGATCGAACTGGTCGACATGGCACCCCAGGCCCTGCGCCGCCGCATGGCGCACGGAAACGTCTACAAGGCGGAGAAGGTGGACGCCGCGCTCTCCAACTACTTCCGGGTCGGCAACCTGACGGCCCTTCGCGAACTCGCCCTGTTGTGGGTCGCCGGCCGGGTCGACGAGGGCCTGCGCGACTACCGCGCCACCCACAACATCGACCGCGTCTGGGAGACCCGCGAACGCGTCGTCGTGGCACTGACCGGTGGCCCCGAGGGGGAGACCATCATCCGCCGGGCGGCGAGGATCGCGGACCGGACGGCCGGCGGCGAGCTCCTTGCTGTCCACGTCACCCGGAGTGATGGCCTTTCCGGCGCCTCACCGGGCGCGCTCGCCGAACAGCGGCAGCTGGTCGAGACGCTCGGCGGCAGCTACCACGTGGTCGTCGGCGACGACATCCCCAGCTCGCTGCTCGCCTTCGCCCGTGCCCACGACGCCACCCAGCTGGTCCTCGGTACCAGCCGCCGCGGCCGCCTCAACCGGTTCCTCACCGGCCCCGGCAACGGGCAGACCACCGTCGACCTCTCCGAGGACATCGACGTCCACATGGTCACCCACGAGTTCACCGGGCGCGGCCGCCTGCCCTCCCTCGGCCGGCGACACTCCCTGCGACGGACGGTGGCAGGCTTCTCCGCAGGGCTCCTGCTGCCCGTGCTGCTGACCGTGATCCTTTCTCAGCTGACGGGGTCGCTCAACCTCACCACCGTGGCCCTGATCTTCCAACTCGGTGTGGTGGCCGTCGCATTGCTCGGCGGAGCAACCTCCGCGCTGCTGGCCTCGCTGGTCGCCTCACTGCTGCTCAACTACTACTTCATCCCGCCCGTCCACACGTTCACCATCGCCGAGCCCAACAACGCCATCGCGCTGGTGGTGTTCGCCGCGGTCGCGCTCACCGTCTCCACCGTGGTCGACCGCGCCACCCGGCTCACCGCCCGGGCAGCCAGGGCGACCGCCGAGGCCGAGACCCTCTCCACCCTTGCCGGCAGCGTATTGCGCGGGGCCGACGCCCTGCCCGCCCTGCTGGAGAAGACCCGCACCGCCTTCGCCCTCGACTCCGTCGCCCTCCTCGACCGGCGCAGCGGCGAGACCCTCGGCCGCAGTGACAGCGACGGCGCACCGGCCCCGGACCGCACGGTCACCGAAGTCCCGGTCGGACCGGAGGCGTTGTTGATCCTCGCCGGGCGCAGGCTGCCCGCCGCCGACCAGCGGGTGCTCACCGCGTTCGCCGCCCACATCGCCGCCGCCCTGGAACGCGACCGGCTCGCCACCGTCGCCGCCGAGATCGAACCGATCAAGGCCGCCGACAGGATGCGCACCGCCCTGCTCGCCGCCGTCAGCCACGACCTGCGCACCCCGCTCGCCGCCGCCCTCGCCGCCGTCGGCTCGCTACGCAGTGCCGAGGTGGAGTTCGCCCCCGAGGACCAGGCCGAACTCCTCGACATGGCCGACGAGTCACTCGTCAAACTCACCCGCCTCGTCGACAACCTGCTCGACATGAGTCGGCTCCAGGCCGGCGTGCTCACCCTGCACCTGGAATCCACCCCGCTGGACGAGGTGCTGCGGCGCGCGATGGACTCCCTCGCCCGGCCGGACGCCCCCGTCCAACCGCTGGATCTGGACACCGTGCCACCGGTGCTCGCCGACGTGCCGCTGCTCGAACGGGTGCTGGCCAACGTGATCACCAACGCCCTCAGGTACAACGCCCCGGGCGCACCCGTCCTGGTCGCCGCCAGCCACCACCGCGGACGGGTGGAGGTCCGGGTCATCGACCGCGGCCCGGGCATTCCCTTCGCAGACCGCGACCGGGTCTTCCTGCCGTTCCAGCGCCTCGGCGACAACGACAACACCACCGGTGTCGGCCTCGGCCTCGCCCTCTCCCGCGGCCTTGCCGAAGCCATGGGCGGCTCCCTGGAGGTCGAGGACACCCCCGGAGGCGGCACCACCATGCTCCTCACCCTGCCCGCATCCCAGGCGGCCGACCCGACGGACGGAGGTGTCGCGACATGAGCCACATCCTGGTGGTGGACGACGAACCGGCGCTGCTGCGCACGCTGAAGATCAATCTGCACGCCAGGCGCTACTCCGTACTGACCGCCGCCACCGGACAGCAGGCTCTCGACGCCGTGGGCCGCGGCAGCCCCGACGCCGTCGTGCTCGACCTGGGCCTGCCCGACTTCGACGGCGTGGACATCATCCGGGGCCTGCGGGCCTCACTCTCGGTGCCGATCATCGTGCTGTCCGGCCGCAGCGGGGTCGACGACCGGATCAGCGCCCTGGACGCCGGGGCGGACGACTACCTGACCAAGCCCTTCGTGGTGGACGAACTCTTCGCCAGGCTCCGCGCGGTGCTGCGACGATCCGCCGGCCTCGCGCCGCCGCTCAGCGTCGTCCTCGGCGACCACGTGATCGACACGGCCGCGAATACCGTCACCGGCCCGGACGGACCCGTGCGGCTCACCCCCACGGAGTGGCACATCCTCAAGCTGCTGCTCGCGGCGCCCGGCCGCCTGGTGCCGGGCAAGGAGATCCTGCGCGAGGTGTGGGGCCCCGAGGCCGAGGACCGCGGAAACTATCTGCGGGTCTACCTCGGCGGCCTGCGCCGCAAGCTCGAACCCGATCCCACCCGCCCCCGCCACCTGATCACCGAACCGGGCATCGGCTACCGGTACCAGCCCTGAACCGGGCGATGCCCGCCCATTCCCGATCAAGGAGCCGTCAAGATCGGTGCGGACAGCGCCAGGAACGCGTCAGGAAGGCCGGGAGCCGTCCCCTCCGCCGACTTCTGCTTCGTCCTCAGCGACATGGACGCCGAGGTGGCCAACCTGCTGCTGCTCGGCGCAGACCCCGACCAAGAATCCCTGCCGCGGGGCTGCGCGTCTGCCAGGCGGTGATCACGGCGCCGAGGAGCCTTCGCCGCTCGGCGCCGTGAGGCCTTCCGGCCTTCCCTGACTGCCTGGATCGCCTGTGTGATCGGTGATTGTTTTCGCAGGTCAGCGTACTCGTCCGCGGGGTTTCAGCGGGGTCACCGGCAGCTGCGGGGCATGCAGCCGGGCACCGTTGTAGCCGTGTACTTCGCCGAAGCGCGTGCCCTTCTCCCAGTCGTTCCGTGCCTGTGCGATCTCCTCACCGGATCGGCCGATGAAGTTCCACCACATGACGAGCTCCTCCTCGAAGGGTTCACCGCCGAGGAGCAGGACCGAGCCGTCCGTGACGGCGCGCAGCGGGAGTTCACGGCGGTCGGTCCCCAGGTAGAGCATCGAGCCGGGCTCCAGCCGGACGCCGTCGACCTCGGTGAGGCCGCTCATGGTGAGCACCGCGTACTCGAAGTGGGGCTCGACCGGCAGACGGACCTCGGTGCCCTCGCGGAGCGTCAGGTCGGCGCCGACCAGCGGGGTGTGGACGGTGCCGGGGGAGCGGACGCCGTCGAGTTCGCCGAGGATCACCGTCGCGTCGAGGCCGCCGCCGAGGTCGGTCACCCTGGGCAGGTCGGGGTGGTGTTCGAAGGCGGGTTCGGTGTGGCGGTGGGCGTCGGGCAGGGCGACCCAGAGCTGGGCGCCGTGCAGCAGCCGGGCGTGCTCGCGGGGTGATTCCTCGGAGTGCGAGATGGCCCGGCCCGAGGTCATCAGGCCGAGTTCGCGCGGCCGGACGGTCTGCAGGCTGCCGAGGCTGTCGCGGTGCAGCACCTCGCCCTCGTGCAGCCAACTCACCGTCTGCAGACCGATGTGCGGGTGCGGCGGCACCTGCATGCCGGGCTCGTCGGCGATGTCGTCCGGGCCGTAGTGGTCGACGAAGCACCAGGCGCCGACCATCCGGCGGCCCATGCTCGGCAGCAGCCGCCGCACCACGGTGGATCCGCCGAGCGCCGTCTCGCGGGCGACCAGCAGGTCCCGCACCGGACCCTCGGCGCGGTTGCCGCCGCAGGCGGTGGGGGTGGGGCGCAGGTCGAGGTCACTCATGGCGACCGGCCTCCTGCCCGTCGGCACCGGCACCGGCACCGGAACCGGAACCGGCTGCGTGCTGCCAGCGCACCGCGCCGTGGTGCGCCTGTTCGACGATCGGGGTGCCGCCGCGGACCGCCCGGGTCACCGGGGTGCGGTCGGCGATGTCGAGCAGCCGGGCCCGCTGCGCCTCGTCGAGGTCGCCGAGCAGCTCGATCCGCCGGGTGATCCGCACGCTCTTCTCCGGGCCCTTCTCGTAGCCGAGGTGCACCCGGACGGTCTCCAACGGCCAGTCCTTGCGCTGGGCGTACATCCGCAGGGTGATCGCGGTGCACGAGCCGAGTGCGGAGAGCAGCAGGCCGACCGGGGTGGTGGCGGTGTCGGCGCCGCCGACGGACGGGGGTTCGTCGGCGGCCAGCTTGTGGTGGCCGGAGCGGATCTCGACGCGGTAGTCCTCGCCGGTGCTGGTGGCGACGGCGGCTGCGGAGCGGACGAAGGCGGGGGCCTCGGTGGTGGTGTCCATGGTGTCCTCGGGGGAGTGCCCGGTTTGGGGCGCGGTCACAGGCCGAAGCGGTCGCGCTGGGCGGCCGGCACCAGCTCGGCGTAGTCGGGGTGCTTGGTGATCCAGCCGCGGATGAACGGGCAGTACGGCAGCACGGCGGCGCCCTGCTCGCGGGCGGCGTCCAGCGCGCCCTGCGCGAGCTTGCCGCCCAGGCCGCGGCCGCCGAACTTCGGGTCGACCTCGGTGTGGATGAAGGCGAGCTCGGTGCCGTAGCGGTGGTACTCGGCGAAGCCCGCGAGCTCCTCGTCGTCGAAGATCTCGAAGCGGGAGCTGTCCTGATTGTCCGTCACGCGAATCGCCATGGGTCCTGCCTCCTCGATCGGGCCGCGGGTCTCGCGGCCTATGTAGTTTACGATTAAACCAATCGTTGATCAACCGCATTCCCGGGACCCCGGTCCCGCCGCGCGGGGGCCGGCGGTGCTCCCCGTGACCCCTTCCGCGACTCCGGGTGGCCGACGGGCCGTCAGGAGCTACGCTGGCCCGACACGATTCGATCATGGACCGAGGGGGGCGCAGGGGTGCAACGGGTCGCGGTGGTGTCCGGCGGCGGCACGGGGATCGGCAAGGCCGTCGCCCGTGCGCTCGCCGCCGAGGGGTGCCGGGTGGCGGTCGTCGGCCGGCGCGTCGACGTACTGGAACGGGCCTGCGAGGAGATCGCCGAGGCCGTCCCGGGAGCGGAGGCCGTCCCGGTCGCCGCCGACCTCACCGTGCCCGCCCAGGTGGCCGCGGCAGCCGAGGCGATCGGCGAGCTCGGGCCGGTCGACGTCCTGGTGAACAACGCCGGCGCGATCGTCACCCCGCCTGCCGGCGACGACCTCGACGCCCTCGCCGCGGCCTGGCGGCGCGACCTGGACACCAACCTGCTCAGCGCCGTCCTGCTCACCACGGCCCTCACCGACCGGCTGCGCCGCCCCGGCGGGCGGCTGATCGTCATCAGCTCGGCGGCGGCCCAGCGCGGCGGCGCCGGCCCGCACTCGGCCGGCTCCTACGCGGCCGCCAAGGCCGCCCTGCACGGCTGGGCCTTCGGCCTGGCCCGACAGCTCGGCCCGGACGGGATCACCGTCAACGTCCTGGCCCCCGGCTACGTCGCCGAGACCGAGATCTTCGGCGCGGGGTGGTCGGAGGAGTTCCACGCCCGCAAGATCGCCGACACCCTGGTCGGCCGGGCCGGCACCCCCGAGGACGTGGCGTCCGCCGTGGCCTACCTGGCCTCGCCGGCGGCCGGCTACGTCACGGGCCAGGTGATCGGCGTCAACGGCGGAGCCGTGCTGGGCCGGTAGTCCCCCGCCCGTGGTCCGTGGCCCGTGGCTCGTGCCCTGTGACTTGTGGGCCGTGGTCCGGTTCGTGGCCTGCGGGCCGTGGCCGGCGGCCGTGACCGGCGGCCGTGTCCGCCCCCGGTCGGGCGGCGGGCGGCGTCTCCCCGTCACGTCCGGACGGGGCCTCGGGTGGCGGATGCGCGGGTTCGTCGGGGTCGCTACCGTCCCTTGCGGGCGGCCCGGCGGCGGGCGAGGAAGACGCCGATCAGCATGCCGACCAGGATGGTCACGGTCAGGACCACCCACAGCGGCATGGTGACGTCGGAGACCCAGAGGGTGATGGTCACCGACGCGGTGTTGACCGCGATGAACCACACGGCGAGGACCGCGATGACGCCGACCGCGATGGTGCGCAGCCGTACCTCGCGGCCCTTGACCGTGACACGCGACGGCTCGTGCTGGGTGTTCTGCGACATGGCTTCAGTATCGTGCGATTTGCCTGATTCGTCCCCGGAGGGCGGCCCTGCCGGGCCTCGGGCCGCCGTGCGGGCGGGTGCGGCCCGGCGCGAGGTGCGGCCGTCGGCCGTCCGCGGGAAGCTCGAAGGATGACGGCGCTGGTGGTGATGCTGGAGATCGAGCAGCCGGACACGGTCCACGATCTCGGCGGCGGCGAGCACGCCTCGGAGGGCCGCGCGGCCCTGGTCGTGCACGCGGCCCCGGTCGCCGCCGACGGCGGCCCCGAGCGGCGGACCTTCTGCGGATCGGACACCGCGGGCCTCGAACGCGACCCCTGGCAGCCCGCCGAGGACGCCGCCGTCTGGTACCCCTCCCGGTGGTCTCAGCGGGTCTGTGAGGAGTGCGCCGCCGCGGTGCGAGGCCGGTGAGCGCCGGCCGGTCGTCGTAGGCCAGCGAGCGAGCGGCTGCCCGGCCCGGCCCGGTCGGGGCCGGGCCGGGGGGGGGGGGGGCCGGGCAGCCGGAGTGGCCGGGTGGTCAGCGCCAGCTGTCGTGCAGCACGAGGGTGCCGGTCGGCGGGGTGACGGTGGCGTGGTTCGGCCCGTCCTCCCAGACGACGGTGCCGTCGGCGTTCTTCTTCAGCAGCTTGTAGCGGACGGCGGTGTTCGGGGGCAGTGAGGCGATGCCGGTCCACTCCGGGTAGACGGCGTGGCTGGTGCTGAGCGGGACGGCCTTGGCCGGGTCCCAGGCGCCGAGTTCGGCGAGGTCGCCGGAGACGTACAGGGCCTGCCCCCAGCTGGTGGTGGCGGTGGCGGTGAAGACGGCGGTCAGCGGGTGCTCGCCGGTGACGTTCCAGCGGTCGGAGAGGGTGGTCTCGCCGCCGGTGCCGGACAGGAAGACGGAGCGGTTGGGGATCGACTCCCACTCCACCGCGCCGGCGGCGGTCCGCTTCAGGTACTTGTAGGTGAGCTGGCCGCCGGGCGGCAGCAGGAGGTCGACCGACCAGGTCGGGTAGCTCCGTGCGTCGGTGGTGAGGGGGACGGCGGTGGCCGGATCCCAGGCGCCGAGTTCGGCCGTGCTGCCGGAGACCAGCACGGTGTCCCCGTACTCGGTGGCGGCCGTGACCTGCAGGTGCACGGGGGTGCCGAGGGTGCCGCCGGTGGCGGCCCGGGCGGCCGTGGCGGGCAGGAGCAGGCTCGCGATCAGGGCCGTGACCAGGGCGGGGAGCAGCAGGAGGGGTCGCAGCCGGGCTGCGGTGGGGTGCGGCTGGGGGAACGTCATGTCCGTTGTCCTCCAGGTCGAATGGCGGCGCGGGGCGCCGCGGAGGGGGACGGCCGGGGCTCGCGTGCGGCGTCGGAGGCGAGCGGCGGTCCGAAGTGCTGCAAAGTCTTGCAGCAAGTTTCATGGCGATGGACGATTTCCGGCCAGGTGGAGGAAGCGCCTGCTCGGCGGGCGGGCGGCAGGGGCCCCGACCTAGCCTGACCTGCACACGACATCAAGGCGGCGGGCCGCCGGGACGCCCCGGCTCCGCCCTCCCGGAACGCGGCGGCCACCCGACGGCCACCGGACGCACCCCGCCGAGGGCTCCGCCGTCACCGCGTGTGACACCGGGCCGCGCGACAACGGCGGGAACCCGGCCCCTCGCCGGACGGGCGGCTCAGCCCGTGCGGGCGAAGTCGCCCCAGACCGACGCCCGGCCGCCCGCCGTCGCGGCGTCGATCCGGTACCAGTCACCGCCCGCGTCCCGGCCGCCGGCGTCGTGCCCGTACTGACCCGCGAAGACGTGCTGGGCGACCGGGACCGTACGGCCCGCCTTCAGCACCCAGCGGTAGACCAGCACGCCGCCCTCCTCCCGGACGGTCACCGTGAAGTCGCCCGCCGACGGGGTCTGCCAGTGGCCGGTGTCCTTCACCCCGCCGGTCTGCGGCACGTGCAGCTCCACCGTCAGCGCGGTGAGCACCTCACGCGTCTTGAAGGTCACGTTGCTCTGCGCCCAAGAATCCGTGCTGTGCGGATCGACGGAGCCGTCCGCCCACAGCGGGCCGTCCTCCGTCCGGCTCCCGGCGGGCCTCGCCGGCGTCGCCGGCCGGGCGGAGGAGGGTGAGGCGGAGGGGGAGGCCGGGGTGCTGGGCCGGGGCGCGGCGGAGGGCGGCCGGGACCCGGAGGTCGGTGCCGGCAGCGCCTCGGGGGCGGCGGACGGCGGGGCGGTGCTCGCGGCGGCGCTCGGCGAGGGAGAGGGTGTGGGCGGCGTCTGCGGTCGCTGGGCGATCGCGGCCACCGCGAGGCCGCCGACCGCCAGGGCGGCGGTCGCGGCCAGCCCGGCCAGCGCCATCCGGGGCCAGGAGAGCAGGCCGCGGCGCACCCGGTGGCGGCCGGCCGCCGGGTCGGAGGCGTCGGCGTTCAGGGCGCCGGAGGAGGCGATGCCCCGCTCGACGCGGGCGAGCATGCGCTCCCGGTCCGGCCGGTGGGCCTCGGCGGCCTTGCGCAGCTGTCGGCGCAACTCGTCCATCAGCTCCTCCTTCCCGTCAGTTCGCCGGCCCGGTCGCCGAGCAGCCGCTGCAGTTCCGCCATCCCCTTGGAGGTCTGGCTCTTCACCGTGCCCACCGAGATGCCGAGGGCCAGGGCCGTCTCCTTCTCGGAGAGGTCCATGGCATGCCGGAGCACCACGCAGGCCCGCTTGCGGAAGGGTAGCCGGGCCAGCGCCGCCCGGACGTCCAGCACGGAGGCCACGTCCGGCCCGTCCGTCCGCTCGGAGCGGTGCGACCAGAACAGCAGCACCCGGCGCCGCTCGCGGACGGCGGTGCGGACCCGGCCGCGGGCCAGGTTGGCGACCACGCCGCGGGCGTAGGCGACGGGGTGGTCCGCGCTCCGGACTCGGTCCCAGCGGTGCCAGAGGGCCACCATGGCATCCGCCGCGAGGTCGTCGGCCGCGTCCGCCTCGCCCGTCAGGAGGTGGGCGAGCCGGGCGAGTTCGGCGTGGTGGCGTTCGAAGAAGTCGTGGAACTCCGCGGACGCATCGTCGGCGATCATGTCCGGGGCGTGACCTCTCGATCCGTTGTGAGCGTTCTCAATCAGCAGGGAGGGCGGCAGCCTACCAACCGCTCCCGCCACCGGATCAGCGGGTGCCCCGGTCGTCGCCGCAGGTCGCAGGGGTGTCGGCCGGGCCGTGCGGCCCCGCCGGCCGAGGCCGAGCGGGTCGGCGGCGGGTGCCGTGCCCAGCGCCGTCACCCCTCCGTACCCGACCGGGCGGCGCGCACCCCTGCGCGGGCGGACGGCACGGACGGACGGCACGGGTCGAACGGTCTCTCGGGGGCAGGGCCGGGCACGGGGGAGCCTCCTTCGGATCGGCGCCTTGCTGCCCCCGGGTTGCCGCCGACGCGCGAAAGGTTGCCGCCGGACGGGAAGTCGGTCCGGCCGCCGCCGACGGGAAGTCGGTCCTGCCGGGTCGGTGCGTGCCGCCGTGGCCGACGAACGGCACTCACGGCAGTGAGCGGGTCGCCGAGCAGCGAAGGGCCGTCGGAGCGGCGAGGGGCTGTCAGGGCGGCGAGGGGCCGTCCGAGCTGCGAAGGGCGGTCAGGGCGGCGAGTCACCGTCACATCAGCACGTTGCCATCCAAGAGTGAATGACCATCAGCCAAGCGATTGATCGATACCAAAGTGAATGGGTATCACACCACCAAGATGCCATCGCGAACACGAACGCCCATCACGTGAGCGGCAGGGCGATCGCCAGCGCGATGCCCGCGCCGAGCAGCGCGCAGACCAGCGCCGCCGCGCAGAGCGTACGGACGGTGTCACGACGCAGCGCGGTGCGCAGCGCACCCGGCAGCGGATCCTGGTCCAACTGCCGGCGGACGCGGCGGGTGGCGCGGCGCAGCAGCCACAGGCCCACCCGCCGGCGCAGTGGGAGACCGCCGGTGTCGGGCGGCTCCGGGTCGAGGGCGGCGCGGGCCGGGACGTTGAGCCGGCGCTGCGCCCACCGGGTGGGGCCGGCGGCGTCGGCCTCCGGTTCGGCGAGCAGCAGGGCGCGGGCGGACCGGGCGGTCCGCTGCTGGACGTCCCGGCCGCCGCGCCCGCCGACGGTGCGGTCGAGCAGGGCGGAGTCCGCGCCGAGCAGTTCGTCGAGGTTCTGCTGCATCCGTTCCCGCCCGATCTCGGCGGCGAGCAGCGCGCTGTGCAACTCCCGCTCGGCGTCCTGCCGTTCGCCCGGCTCGGGGACGAGGACGCGGAGCAGGTGGCGGGCGGCGTCCAGGCGGCCCCAGGTGAAGTCGGAGCTGCGCCAGTCCTCGTCGAGGAAGGCGCCGAAGTGGCCGAGCCGGGTGCCGTACAGCTTGCGGTCGCCCATGTCGGCGTAGCGGTCCTGGCGGAAGAGCGGGCCGAGGTCGTCGGGGCCGAGGCGGAGGAAGGCGAAGGCGGGGGTGGGTTGTTCGACGGCGGCTGCGGCGGGGGCGTAGGCGTGGCTGAGGACCTCGACGGCGAGGCAGCAGGCGAGGGCGTCGCGGGTGGTGGCGAAGCGCTGGTCGCCGAGGGTGTGCAGGGCGGTGAGGTAGCTGCCGGCGGCCTGCCGGACGAGGCCGCCGAGGGTGCGGGCGGCGTCGAGGCGGGTGAAGACCTCGCTGACCCGGTCGGCGATCCCGGCGTCGGACGGGCCCGGCGGCGGCCCCTCGCGCAGGACGGCGCGGACGGCGTCGCGCACCGCCCGGGTCTCGGCGAGCCGGCGGCAGACCAGTCCGGCCGCCGAGGCCAGCTGGCGGCGGACGGTCGGCTGGCAGTCGGGCAGGCGGCGCTGCAGGTCGCAGAGCATCATCCGCAGGACGCGTTCGGTGGGGACGAGCCCCCACCGCCAGTCGCCGGGGTCGGCGGCGTGCACGGGGTCGTCGTGCTCGGTGGCGGCCGGCGGCAGCCAGCCGGGGTTGCGGCCGGGCAGCCAGTCGGCCGCGGTACCGGGCAGGTCGAGCAGGGCGGTGACGTCGTCCGCGGAAGCCTGCCGGCGGACGTCCCAGACGACGGCCGCGGCCCGGCTGCGGCGGTAGTCGTCGAGGAGTTCGGCGGCCCGGTGCAGCAGGCGGGTGGCCCGGACGGGGTTCTCGTACAGCTCGCGGAAGAGGTGCTCCTGGACGCCGGAGACGCGGGTGCGCATCCGTTCGGCGAGGTCCTCGGTGGCGGAGCGGAAGTTGGCCTCGCGGGGGTGGTGCAGTGCGGTGGCGGCGGCCTCCGTCCAGGTGATGTCCTCGGGCCGTTTGCGGCCGACGGCCTCCTGCCGCAGGGTGCCGGCGAACGGCACCACGTACACCAGGACGCGTTCGGGCCGCCGGTCGGCGAGGCGTTCTCCGATCGCGTCGAGCACCGGGCGGAAGGGCTCGTTGTCGAGGACGCCGCCGTCCATGACGGAGCTGCTGGGGATGGCGGAGGGCGGGTCGCGGTGGTCGGCCATCGGCGCCTCCTGCACCGGGGCGAAGGCCACCGGGAACGCGGCCGTGGCGCGGGCGGCGCGCAGCAGGGCCGGCGCCAAGCGGCCGGCCGGGCCGTGGAAGTCGCGGAGCGGGCGCTTGCCGACCTGCCAGGCGCCGGCGCGGGTGCGTTCGTAGACCGGAGCCTCGTCGTCGTGGCGGAACCGGTAGACCCGGCGGTGGTCGGGCACGTCGAAGGCGCCGCCGTAGCCGTCGGTGCACCGGCGGGGGCGGCCGTCGAGGGCGGTGGCGGTGAGGAAGAGGGTGACCGGCTCGGCCAGTTGCGGTTCGCCGCCCATCGCGGCGACGGCCTCGGTGAGGGCCTCCTCGACGACGGCGCCGCGCAGCAGGCTGCCGGAGCCGTCCTCGGAGAGCAGCCGGCCGAGGTCGGCGGTGCGGTTCCAGGTGGCGTGCAGGTCGGGCAGGGCGGCGCCGCGGGCGACGGCGGTGGCCAGCAGCACGCCGTTCAGCCCGCCGGCGGAGGTGCCGGCGACCACGTCCACCACGACCCGCTTGTGCCGCTCCCGGGTGAGGCGCTGCCAGATCCGGAAGGCGGGGCGGTCGCGCTCGGCGACGCCCGACTCGTCGTCGCCCCGGGAGGCCCGGCGCAGCAGGTCGAGTTCGTGGGCCACGCCGCCCATCCAGACCGCGAGGCTGATGCCGCCGTTGAGGACGAGGGCGAGCCGGACCTCCTGCGGCGGGCCGGCGGCCGCGGTGTCCTGGTCGGTCATAGCGGAAGGCTAGGCGGCCGGCGGGGCGTCACCGTCCGGACCGGGCGGCCGGTTCAGCCGCTCGGCGGAACGGATTGCACCGGGCGGCGCAGTGGCCGCGGGCCCGGCCGACGCGGGGCCGGCCGGTAGGCGAGACCCGGCCGGCGCGAGGTCGGCGGGCCCGCGGCGTCAGGGCGTGGCCCGGGTCAGCCGACGTCCCAGAAGAACCGGTGGGTGTGGATGCCGAAGTAGGGGAAGGACTGGATGTGCTTGACGCCCTGGATCGGTCGGACGGTGTCGTTGACGAAGTCCAGCAGCTCGCGCGGCCCGGGGCAGACCACCTCGGCGAACAGGTCGAATCCGCCGGCGGTCAGCACCGAGTACACCACCTCGCCGTACCGGGCGAGTTCGTCGGCGACGCCGCGCGGGTCGCCGTCCACGGTGATGCCGAGCATGGCCATCGCCTGCCCGCCCATGGCCATCGGGTCGGTCACGCCGACGACCTGGACGGCCTTGGCGTCGATCAGCCGCTGCAGCCGCTGCCGGGCGGCCGAGGCCGACAGGCCCACCTTGGGGCCCAGGTCGGCGTACGCGATCCTGCCGTCCGTCTGCAGCTCGCGCAGGATGGCCCGGTCGATCTCGTCCAAATTCGCAACTCCTCGGTCCGTCGACCTCCGCACCCTACCGTCAGGCCGCCGGCCCGAGGAGGGTGCCGGCGGCCTGCGGGCGGACGGGGGGTCAGCCGATGAGCTGGGCCAGGGCGACGGAGAAGACGTCGGTGTGCGCGTCCACGTCCGCCTCGGTGGTGGCGGGGCACATCAGGGCCATGTTGTGGAAGGGCGTCATCAGGATGCCGCGGTTGGCCAGGTACAGGTGGAGGAAGTCCTCCAGCTCCGGGTCGGCGACCTCGGAGGAGGCGGTGCCGGTGCGGGGGGCGGGGCTGGCGAAGCGGTACTCGGTGCGGGCGCCGAGCCGGCTGACCGACCAGGGCAGGCCGTGCGCGTCGATCGCCTGCTGGACGCCGGCCTCGAAGCGCTCGGCGAGCTTGCCCATGCGTTCGAAGGCGTCGTCGGTGAGCACGTGCTCCAGGGTGGCGCGCATCGCGGCGACGGAGAGCGCGTTGCCGGCCAGGGTGCCGCCGACGCCGCCCATGTCGACCAGGTCGAGGTCGGAGCGGCCGAGCAGCCGGTCCGCGAGTTCGGCGGAGAGCCCGTACGCGCCGGCCGGGATGCCGCCGCCGATGGCCTTGCCGATGGTCAGCATGTCGGGTTCGAGGAGCCAGGCGGCGGTGCAGCCGCCGGGGCCGGCCGAGAAGGTGTGCGTCTCGTCGTTGATGAGCAGCACGCCGTGCCGGCGGGTCAGCTCGCGGACGCCGGCCAGGTAGCCGGGCTCCGGCAGCACGATGCCGATGTTGGTGAGGGCGGGTTCCATGAGGACGGCGGCGACGTCGCCGTGGGCGAGCTCGCGCTCCAGCTGGGAGAGGTCGTTGAACTCGGCGACCCGGCTGGTGAGGGTGACGTCGCAGGGCGCGCCGACGTTGCCGGGGCGGGAGGCACCGCGGCCGTCCGGGCCGACGACGATCAGCGACTCGTCGACGCTGCCGTGGTAGCTGTAGCTGTTCACCAGGATCTTGCTGCGGCCGGTGACGGCGCGGGCGAGGCGGATCGCCCAGCGGTTGGCGTCGGTGGCGGTCAGCGAGAAGCTCCAGTGCGAGAGCCCGAACCGGCGGGTCAGCTCGGCGCCCACCCACTCGGCGTCCTCGGTGGGCAGCATCGCGGTCGCGCCGCCCTGCTCGGCGAAGCGGCGCTGCACGGCGGCGGCGACCGCCTCGGGGGAGTGGCCGGCCATCGCGCCGGTGTCGCCGAGGCAGAAGTCGATGTACTCGTGGCCGTCGATGTCGGTGATCCGGGCGCCGTTCGCGGTGCCGAGGTAGCGGGGGAAGGTGCCGGCGGTCTTGTTCATCCAGGTCATCGGAACCCGGCCGAAGAGGTGGTCGGCGCGTGCGTAGGCGGCCTTCGACCGCGGATTGCGGCGCTCGGCCTCGGCGCTCTCGCGGGCGAGGAGGTGCTGCAGTCGGGTGCGGTCCATGGCGGTACCTCAGAGTCGGGGGTCCGGGGGGAGAGCCCTGACTGTAGGCAGGTATGGAGCGCGTGAGCAAGGAAACACGCTCGATTCAATTGTTTAAGCAATCGATTCGAGCGTCCATGGGGCCCGGTGCGACAGCGTGCACTCAGTGCCTTTACCGATTGGCACTCAGTGCCATACGCTCCCGGTGTCGTGTCGATCGGGCACCGGCGGCCGCTTTGCGCGCGCCCTGGCCCGGACCGGGAGGAGCCGCCATGAATCCTGTCGCCACCGCGCCCTCCGGGGCACCCGCCGTCGAGCAGCCCGGCCCCGAGCTGGTCTTCCGCCGCTGCCGCTGGTGCCGTGCCGCCACCGCGCCCGTCCGCATGCTCTGCCCGGTGTGCGGCAGCGCCGACCTGGACGACGAGGTCAGCCGCGGCACCGGAACCGTCCGGCGGCTGCTGCCCGCGGCCCGCCGCGGCGCCGGCGAGCCGATGCCCTACGTGGTCGCCCTCGACGAGGGGTTCACCGTGCAGGCCGCGGTCACCGGCACCATGCCCGGCGCCGTGCCGGCCGGCGCCCGGGTGGAACTCGCCGTCTCCAGCGGCCCGTTGGTGGCCTTCCGGCTGGCACCCGGCCAGCTCGGCCCGGTCGAGCCGGAGAGCCTCTTCGCCACCCGCGCGGTCGGCTGCGTCCGCCCGGCCGTCCTCCCCGCCGCCCGCCGCGCGGGCTGACGACCCCCGGGCCCGGCGCCGCGGGGCGCCGGAGCAGCCCCCTGAGCAGCCCCAGGGGCGGCCCGGCCGTGGAATCCGGCCTCGGCTACCCCGACCTCGGTGTGCTCGTCCTGGACGGGGACGCCCCCCCGAGCCCTGGCGCCGCCTCCCCGAGCCCGTCCCCGGCGCGCGGCCCGCCCCGACGGCGGACCCGGAACTGCTGGAGCGGACGCTCCGCGAGCGCCTGCCCGACGCCGCCGGCGCGACGGAGGAGGAGATCGCCGCCGCCGAGACGCGCCTCGGCGTCACGCTCTCCGACGAGCTGAAGGCGCTCTACCGGGTCGTCCGGGCGCGGTGGGAGGACCGGGGCGACGACTGGGAGGAGGCGGCCCGGGTGAACAGCGCAGTCGGCTGCGAGATCCACGACCTGGACGGCCTGTACGCCGTCGACGCGGCGGCCCGCCACACCCGGTGGCGGCTCTCGGCGACGGACGCGCTCCGCACCCCGCCCGACGCCCCGGTGCAGGGCCTGGCGGGCTCGCCCGGCTGGATCGTCTTCGGGAGCAACGGCGGCGACGAGCTGGCGGTCGACCTGACACCCGGCCCGGGCGGACACCTCGGGCAGGTGATCCTGGTCGGCCACGAGCTGAGCCTCGGCGCCGAACTCCTGGCCGACTCCCTCACCGACTTCGTCCTGGAGCGGACGACGGACGGACGCGGCGGCAGCACCGAGAGCGGCCTCCCGGTCGTGGCCAGGGTCGGGAACGGAGACCTCCGGTCCGTCCGGGCCGCCGCCCACCCCGACCTCGAGGTCCTGCGGATCGACAGGTCGGACGGCCCGCCGTCCGGCCTCGCCCCCGTCGCCGGACTGCCCCGGCTGCGCACCCTCACCGCCTGGCCCGGCACGCTGGCCGACCCGCTGGAGATCGCCGGGCTCACCGGCCTGGAGTTCCTCGAACTCGGCCCCCGGGAGTGGCGCGTCCTGCTGGATGCCGGAGCCGTCCCCCGCAGCCTGTCGGCCGCGGCCGTCAAGGTGGGCGACGGCGACCACCTGCCCGTCGTGGACCTCGCCAACGAGATCCTGGCGCTGTGGGGCCGTCCCCCGATCGACCGGACCCTCCTGGAGGGCGACCTCGGCCCCCGTGGCATGAGCGGCGCGAGCCGCCCGGGAGCTCAGGCGGAGGTGAACGGCGGCTGCGCCGGAGCGGGGCCGAGGGTGGTCGTGCCGGGCGCCGCGGCGTGCCCGAGGCCCGTCCGGTAGGTGTCCAGCGCGGCCTCGGTGCGGCCCAGCCGGCGCTGCAGGTCGCCGAGCAGACGGCACAGGTCGGCCAGGTCGCCAGCCGCGCCGGTGGGCTCCAGCAGGGCGAGGGCCCGGCCGTAGTGCTCCTCGGCCGCTGCGCTGTCGGCCCCGTCCTCCGCGAGCAGACCCAGCAGCCGGTGGGCGGCGGCGCGGTGCACCGGCCCGCGGTCGGGCTGCAGCCGGTCGAGGAGCCGCACGAGCAGCTGCCCCGCCTCCTCGCGGCGGCCCAGTCGGCGCAGCACGTCGGCGAGCTCCACCTCCACCTGGGCGGTGTACAGCTCCGCCCGCCCGGCCGCCAGCATGTCGCGGGCGGTGGTGAGTTCGCGGGCGGCCGCGTCGAGGGCGCCGTCCTGGGCGTGCACGTAGCCGCGCATCCAGTGGCAGTGCGCCAACTCGGTGCGGATCTGCAGCTGTTCGTACAGCGCCGCGGCCCTCGCCAGTGAGGCGTCGGCCTCCGCGGTGCGGCCCTCGGCGAGCAGGGTGCGGGCGACGGTGCGGTGCATGCCCGCGACCAGGGCCGGGTCGGTCACCTGCGGGGCCAGGCCGAGCGCGATCTCGGCGGCCTGGGCGGCCCGGGCGTGCGCGCCCATGTCCAGGTAGGGCGCGATCGCGGCGGTGTACAGCAGGACGAGGGCGTCCGGGTCCTGCAGCCCGGCGGCGTTCAGTCCGTCGATCGCGCTCTCCAGCAGGTAGCAGGAGTAGCGCAGTTCACCCGCGAGCAGGTGGGCGACGGCGCGGCCGCGGACGGCCCGGGCGCGCTGCACCGGCGGCGCCCCGGCGAGCAGCGGCTCCGCGGCCTCGAAGTGCCCGCGGGCGGCGGTCAGGTCGCCGGCGAACAGCGCGCACTGGCCGAGGCCGAGCAGCGCCGCGGCCCGTTCGTCCTCCAGGCCGTGCCGCTCCGCCTCGGCGAGCAGCCGCCGGTACGCGGCGGCCGCCGGCTCGCCCTCGCCGAGGGCCAGCAGCCGCTGGGCGTCGACCAGTTCGCCCCGCAGGCCGGTCGCGATGTGCGGCGGCCGCCCGGTGGCGAGCTCCTCGTACGTCACGCCGAGCCGTTCGGCGAGGTGCCGCAGGGCGGCCTCCGAGGGCCGCACCCGGTCCGACTCCAGTATCGAGATGTAGGCGGCCGTGTAGGCGGGCTCGGCGAGTTGGCGCTGGGTGAGGCCGCGCTCGACCCGCAGCCGGTGCACCCGCCGGCCGACGGTGCCGGAGGCGACCGGCTCCGCCGGGGTCGTCGTGTCCGTCACTGCTGTCCCACCTGTCCGCTCGGGCCCCGACGTGCGAGGGCCACCCTATGCGCTGCCCGGCCCGCACGGCGCGGATGCCGCCCCGGCTCCGGTGTCCCGGGCGCGGGCCACCGCGCCGGGGCGCCCGACGGGCCGTCGGGCGGCGACACGAAATGCCGCCGCCCGCACGGGAATCGGTGCGCCGCCCCTTGCCGGTCCGCGTCGGCGGGCCTATGTTCAGCGGCGAGTTAAACACACTTAACTCGCCTCTTAACAAGCCCTCGACCGAGAGGAGGGCATGTGCGCACCCGCATGCCCCGCTACACCGCGCTCGCCGCCGGCCTCACCCTCGCCGCCGCGCTGACCGCCCCTGCCGCGGCCGCCCCCACCCCGCCCGCGGGCCCGGCCGCCGCAACTGCTGCACCGGACGGGCGGACGGTCACGGCCGAGGCCTTCACCGGCCCGGACGCGGAGGGCCGCAGAGTGCGCGTCCCGGTCGCGGCACCGGGACACCGCAAGGGCGTTTCCGGGCGCACCGCACCCGGCGACGTCACCGGGGACGGCGCCGTCGGCCGACTCGCGGTCACCGGCCCCACCGCCGACCGCCTCGACGTGGTGATCGTCGGCGACGGCTACACCGCCGACCAGCAGGACGCCTTCCACGCGGCCGCCGCCGCCAAGTGGGCCGCCATCAGCGCGATCGAGCCGTACCGCAGCTACCGCGGACTGTTCAACGTCTGGACGGTCGACGCCGTCTCGCACGACTCCGGCATCAGCGGCGATCCCGACACCGGCACCGTGCGGGACACCGCCCTCGGCAGCTACTTCTGGTGCGCCGACACCGAACGACTGGTCTGCACCGACCTCGACAAGGTCGCCGCCTACGCCGCCAAGGCACCCGCCGCCGACCTGGTCGTGGTCGTCGCCAACTCGGCCAAGTACGGAGGCGCCGGCTACTACGGGCTGGAGGCCGAGGGCTACCCCTTCGACGGCGTGTCCACCCTCTCCTCCGACAACGCCGCCTCCAGCCTGATCGCCGCCCACGAGATAGGCCACTCCGTCGGGCAGCTCCACGACGAGTACGCCTACGACTCCTACGGCACCTGGACGGGCGGCGAGACGGACGGCCCCAACTCCACCGTGCGCACCGCCGACCAACTGCTCGCCGACCGCGCCAAGTGGTACCGCTGGCTCGGCGCGGACGACCCCGCCGGCGGCACCGTCGGCACCTACGAGGGCGGCGACTACTACCCGCACGGCCTCTACCGGCCGACCGCGACCTCCATCATGCGCGCGCTCTCCAGCACCGAGTTCAACCTGCCCGGCCGCGAGGCGATGATCGCCGGCTTCTACCGCAAGGCCAACGGGCTGAGCAGTGACCTGCCCACCGGCAGCACCGTCCGCAGGAGCACCCGGATCACCGTCGCCCCGGCCGCGCTGACCGGCCTCGCCGCCCCCGAGCTGCGCTGGTACCTCGACGGCGCCGAGGTCGGTGCCGTCCGCGGCCGCACCTCGGTCGTGCCGGCTGCCCTCGGCGTCCGCCCGGACGGCAGGACGCACCGGCTCACCGCCGTCTCGGTGGACCGCACCGCCGCCGTGCGCGACCCGCAGATCCGGGACCTCGCCACCGACACCCTCACCTGGCGGGTCACCGGCACCCCCTGAGCCCGGAGGCCGGATCCCGCAGGCCCCCGGGCGGCGGGATCCGGCCGACCTCGGCCGACATGCGTGGCGGATCCACCCGGGGGGCGCCCGGCGGCCGTACACTCCCCGCGACGACGCCCCGCGCCGCCGCCCCGCCTCGCGCCGTACCGCACTGCCGTGCCGCAGCACAGCAGCACAGCAGCACCGCCGAACCGCAAGACGCCGCCAACGACCGCCGCCGAGGGAGCCGCGATGCGTGTCGCACTGTTCGCCACCTGCGTCAACGACGCCGTGCGCCCGCGCACCGCCCGGGCCGTGGTGGAGCTGCTGGAGCGGCTCGGGGTGACGGTCGACTTCCCGGCCGCGCAGACCTGTTGCGGGCAGCCGCAGTACAACACCGGCTACCGGCGCGAGGCCGAGCCGCTGGTGCGCCGCACCGCCGCCGCCTTCGCCGGCTACGACCACGTGGTCACCCCGTCCGGGTCGTGCGCGGCGATGGTCCGGGAGGCCTACCCGCGGATCGGCGCCCGGGCCCAGGCCGAGGGCCGCGGCACCGAACTCGCCGACGCCGCCGCCTCGCTGGCTCCCCGGATGCTCGAACTCACCGAGTTCCTGGTGGACGTGCTCGGCGTGGTGGACGTGGGCGCGTACTTCCCGCACACCGTCACCTACCACCCGTCCTGCCACGGGCTGCGGATGCTCGGCCTCGGCGACCGCCCGCGCCGGCTGCTGGCCGCGGTGAAGGGGCTGGAGCTGCATGAGCTGCCCGGCGCGGAGGAGTGCTGCGGCTTCGGCGGGACCTTCGCGGTGAAGAACCCGGACGTGTCCGCCGCGATGGGGGCCGACAAGGTCCGCAACGCCCTCGGCACGGGAGCGGACGTGCTGTGCGGCGTCGACAACTCCTGCCTGCTGCACCTCGACGGCACCCTGCGCCGCCGAGGCGCCCCGATGCAGGCCGTGCACCTCGCCGAGATCCTCGCCGCCACCGAGGCCGCCCCGTACCGACCGCCCGCACCCCGCCGGGCCCACACCGTGCCCACGGCCGTCGCCTCCTCCGCCGTCGCCTCCGCCACGGCCGCCACCGCCGGTGCGGGAGGGCACACCGAATGAGCTCCGCGTACCTGGGCATGCCCGCCTTCCCCGAGGCCGCCAAGGACTCCACCAAGGACGCCACCCTGCGGGCCAACCTCGGCCACGCCACCCGCACCATCCGCGAGAAGCGCGCCCGGGCGGTCGCCGAACTCGACGACTGGGCCGAACTCCGCGCCGCCGGCAAGGAGATCAAGGACCGCGCGCTGCGCCGGCTCGACCACTACCTGCTGCAGGCGGAGGAGGCCGTCACCGCGGCGGGCGGCACCGTGCACTGGGCGGCCGACGCGGCCGAGGCCAACCGGATCGTCGCCGACCTGGTGAAGGCCACCGGCGAGAGCGAGGTGGTCAAGGTCAAGTCGATGGCGACGCAGGAGATCGGGCTCAACGAGGCGCTGGCCGCCGAGGGCATCACCGCCTACGAGACCGACCTCGCCGAGCTCATCGTGCAGCTCGGCGACGACCTGCCCTCGCACATCCTCGTCCCCGCCATCCACCGCAACCGGGCCGAGATCCGCGACATCTTCCGCGAGGCGATGGGCCGTTGGGGCCGCCCCGCGCCCGAGGGCCTCACCGACTCCCCGGCCGAACTCGCCGAAGCCGCACGGTTGCACCTGCGGGAGAAGTTCCTGCGCGCCAGGGTCGGCGTCTCCGGCGCCAACTTCCTCATCGCCGAGACCGGCACCCTGGTCGTCGTCGAGTCCGAGGGTAACGGCCGGATGTGCCTCACCCTGCCCGAGACGCTGATCTCCGTCGTCGGCATCGAGAAGGTGATCCCCACCTGGCAGGACCTGGAGGTCTTCCTCCAACTGCTGCCCCGCTCCTCCACCGCCGAGCGGATGAACCCGTACACCTCCACCTGGACGGGACTCGGGCCGTCGAAAGGGGCCGACGGCGACGGCCCCAAGGCCTTCCACCTCGTCCTGCTCGACAACGGCCGCACCGCCACCCTCGCCGACCAGGTCGGCCGCCAGGCGCTGCGCTGCATCCGCTGCTCCGCCTGCCTCAACGTCTGCCCGGTGTACGAGCGGGCCGGCGGCCACGCCTACGGCTCCCCGTACCCAGGCCCGATCGGTGCCATCCTCACCCCGCAGCTGCGCGGCCTCGGCACCGAACTCGACGCCTCGCTGCCCTTCGCCTCCACCCTGTGCGGCGCCTGCTACGAGGTCTGCCCGGTCGCCATCGACATCCCCGAGGTCCTCGTCCACCTGCGCGAACAGGCCGTCGAACAGGGCCCCGGCCACCGCGTCGAGAAGGCCGCGATGAAGGCCGCCACCTGGCTGCTCGACCACCCGGCCGCGCTGGCCGCCGCCGAACGCGCCGCCTCCGCCACCCGCGCCCTGCACCCCCGCAAGCTCCCGCTGCCCGGCCCCGCCAAGGCCTGGACCGACACCCGCGACCTCCCCGACCTGCCCGCCGAATCCTTCCGCGCCTGGTGGGCCGAGCACCGCGACCGCAAGGACGGCCCTGCATGAGCACCTCCCGCGACACCGTCCTCGCCCGCATCCGCAGTGCCCTCACCGACGTCCCCGCCGGTGAGGAGGCCGGCCGCTCGCCCGTCCGCCGCGACTACCGCTTCGCGCACGTCCTCGACGACCCCGAGGCCGTCCTCGACCTGCTCGCCGAGAACCTGGCCGACTACCGCGCCCGGGTGCACCGCTGCACCGAGGAGACGCTGCCCGGCCTGCTCGCCCGGCTGCTCGCCGACCACGGATCCCGGTCCGTCGCCGTCCCCCCGGGCCTGCCCGCCGCCTGGCTCGCCGCGACGGAGGCCGAACGGCGCCCCGACGACGGCACCCTGACGGCCCACCGGCTCGACACCACCGACAGCGTCGTCACGGGCTGCGCCCTCGCCGTCGCCGAGACGGGCACGATCATCCTCGACGGCGGCCTCGGCCAGGGCCGCCGGGTGCTCACCCTCGTCCCCGACCACCACGTCTGCGTGGTCCGCGCCGACCAGGTGGTCGCCTCCGTCCCGCAGGCCCTGCCCCGCCTGGACCCGGCCCGCCCGCACACCTGGATCTCCGGCCCCTCCGCCACCAGCGACATCGAACTGACCCGGGTCGAAGGCGTGCACGGCCCCCGCACCCTGGACGTCGTCCTGGTCGAGGACCACGACCCCCGGGGCTGAACCACGGCCCGGCCCGTCCCTGCCGGGCCCGACTCCGCCGACCCCGCCGGTGCCGGGATGTCCGGTGCTCAGCCGCGGGCCCGCAGGTACGCCTCCAGCGCGGCCGCCCCGACCAGCATCGCCCGTCCGCGGGCGGCCAGCCGGGCGTGCCAGTCCTGCAGCGTCGCCTCCAGCGGCTCCAGCCCGCCGGCCGCCCGCACCTGGGCGATCAGCGGGGCGATCCGCTCCAGCAGGTGGCCGCCGCGCCTGAGCTGGTGGACGAGGCGGACGTCCCGCACGTCCGCCTCGTCGTACACCCGGTACCCGGTCAGCGGGTCGCGGCGCGGACGCACCAGCCCGGCCCGCTCCCAGGCGCGCAGCGTCGCGGGCCGGAGGCCGAGCTCCTCCGCGAGCGGCCCGATGAACGTGCCGCGCGCGCGGACGGCTCCGGGTCCGTCCGACGGCCCGGCACGACCCTCCGCGGCCGCCGGAGCCAGGCCGCGGAGCGCGTCCTCCACCGCGCGGAGGGTCTGCCGGTCGCCGAGGAGCTGGACGTGGCTTTCGTCGATCAGCCGGAAGGCCTCCTCGTCCGCGCCCGCGTTCACGGCCTGCATGACCGCCGTCGCCGTCCGGTGGCCGTGCCCGGGCAGCAGGGCGAGGAAGGCGCGCAGCGCCGCCGCGTGCAGCGGGGTGTAGCTGCGGTAGCCGTGCTGGCTGCGCTCGGCGGCCGGCAGGATCCCGGCCTCCTCGTAGTTCCGGACCGCCTGCGTGGACAGCCCGTGCCCGCGCGCCAGGTCGACCGGCCGGAGCCGCTCACCGCTTTGAAGGTTTCGTGCCATGACCCTGGTGGTGTCGGGGAAAAGTTTCAACCGAAGCTTCAACGATACCGTTGAACGCATGGCGACTGACATCAAGGAATCCGTCCGCCCGGTCGACGCTGCCGCGCTGCTGGCGCTGCTGCCGTCCCGGCCGCGGATGCTCGCCCTGGGCGAGCCGACGCACGGCGAGGACGACCTGCTCGACCTGCGCAACCTGCTCTTCCGGCAGCTCGTGGAACAGGAGGGCTATCGGACGATCGCGATCGAGAGCGACTGCCTCGCCGGCCTGCGCGTCGACGCGTACGTCACCACCGGCGCCGGCACCCTCGACGAGGCCGTGGCGCACGGCTTCAGCCACGGGTTCGGGGCCTCAGCGGCCAACCGCGAGCTCGTCCGCTGGATGCGCGCCCACAACGAGGGCCGGCCCGCCGCCGAGCAGGTGCGCTTCGCCGGATTCGACGGCCCGCTGGAGATCACCGGGGCCGAGAGCCCCCGCACGGCCCTCACCGCGCTCCACCGCCACCTCGCGGAACACGCGGACCCGGACCTGCTCCCGTGCACCGCGGCGACGCTCGACCGGCTGCTCGGCGCCGACGACCGGTGGACGGAGCCCGCCGCGATGATGGACCCGACCCGCTCGGCGGGTCAGTCCGCCGAGGCGGCGCAGCTGAGGCTGATCGCCGACGACCTGGTGGCGCTGCTCGACACCCTCACCCCGCAGCTGGCCACAGCGCCCCCGAGCGAGGAGCGGGACCCGAGCGAGGAGTGGGACCGCGCCCGCCTGTACGCGCGTACCGCCGTCGGCCTGCTGCGCTACCACCACTGGACGGCCGACACCTCGCCCGGCCGGATGGCCCGCCTGATCGGCCTGCGCGGCGCGATGATGGCCGACAACCTGCTCGCCCTCGCCGAACGCGGCCCGGTGCTGGTCTTCGCCCACAACAGCCATCTGCAGCGGGAGAGGAGCAGCATGCGGATGGGCGGCGTACGGCTGGAGTGGTGGAGCGCCGGAGCGCTGGTCGCCGCCCGCCCCGGCGCCGACTACGCCTTCGTCCACACCGCCCTCGGCACGATCCGGCACCGCGGCGTGGACACCCCGCCGCCGGACACCGTCGAAGGACTCCTGCACGCACTCCCGGACGACCGCGTCCTCGTCGATGCCCGCGGGCTGGCCGCCGCCCTCACCGGGACGCCGCCCGCACCCCGGGAATCCCCCTGGTTCGGCTACGCCCCGCTCGACCCGGCCCACCTGGCCGCCGTGGACGGGCTGCTGTACGTCAGGGACGTGGGCCCGCAGGGCTGAGGCCGCCGGAGCGGACGGCGGCGGGCCGCACGGTGGCGGGCCGGACGTCGGCTGACCGGGCCCGTGGCGGACCGGACGGTGCAGCGGCGGGCCCGGTGCCAGACTGGGGAGGCGGGGGGCCGCCCGAGACGGGAGTGGCCATGGACACGGTGACCGGCACAGGCACGACCGACCGCGCGGCGCCGCCGCCCGACCCGGAGACCGACGGCCTCGCCGCCGCCCTCCGCGGCGACCTGGTGACGCCGGCTGACCCCGGCTACGACCTGGCCCGGCAGATCTGGAACGGCTCCGTCGACCGCAGACCCGCGGCGATCGCCTACTGCGCCGGGGTCGCCGACGTCATCGCCGCCGTCCGCCACGCCGCCGCCACCGGGGTGCCGTTCGCCGTCCGCAGCGGCGGCCACAGCTTCCCCGGCCAGTCGCTCTGCGACGGCGGACTGGTCGCCGACCTGTCCCGGCTCAAGGGCATCCGGATCGACCCGGAGGCCCGCACCGCCCGCGTCCAGGCAGGCGTGCTGCTCGGCGAACTCGACCACGAGACCCAGCAGTTCGGTCAGGCCGTGCCCGCCGGGATCGTCACCCACACCGGGCTCGCCGGCCTCACCCTCGGCGGCGGCATCGGCTGGCTGATGCGCCGCCACGGCCTGACGATCGACCAACTGCTCTCGGTCGACCTGGTCACCGCCGAAGGCGGCTACGTCCGGGCGAGCGAGAACGAGAACCCCGACCTGTTCTGGGGCGTCCGCGGCGGCGGCGGGAACTTCGGCATCGTCACCGAGTTCGAGTTCCGGCTCAATCCGGTCGGCCCGGCCGTCCTCGCCGGCCCGATCATCTGGGACGCCGCGGACTCCGCCCGGCTGCTGCGCTTCTACCGCGAGTGGATCGCCGACGTGCCCGACGGGCTCACCACCGCGGTCGTGCACCGCAAGGCCCTGCCGCTGCCCGAGATCCCCTCCGAGTGGCACGGCCGGCCGATCGCCGTCGTCATCTGCTGCTGGACGGGCGACCTCGACGAGGGCGAGCGGGTGCTGCGCCCGCTGCGCCGCTTCGGCCCGCCGGTCGCCGACCTGTGCCGGGCGAAGCCCTTCACCGAGCACCAGGCGATGCTCGACCCGTCCTATCCGCGACGCCGCTGGTACTACTTCAAGTCCTTCGACACCGCCGAACTCACCGACGAGATCATCGAGATCACCGACGACCGGGTCCGCGGGATCCGCTCGCCGCTGACCAGCTTCCCGATCTTCCACCTCGGCGGTGCGATCTCCCGCACCGGCGAGGACGACACCGCCTTCAGCGGCCGTTCGGCCGGGCACACCTTCAACATCAACGGCAGCTGCGCCGGCCCCGAGGGCTTCGAGGAGGAACGGGAGTGGGTCCGCGACTTCTGGTCGGCGCTGACCCGGCACCACACCGGCGTGTACGTCAACTTCCTGATGGACGAAGGCGATTCGCGGATCGAGCAGGCGTACGGCGCCGCCAAGTACCGACGGCTGCGCGCACTGAAGCGGCGATGGGACCCGGGCAACCTGTTCCGTCTCAACCAGAACATCCCGCCCGCGGAGGACTGAGGCCCGTACGCGGGCGAGCGGCCCGCCGTGCCGCGGCCGTGGCGGTCGGCGGCACGGCGGGCGGCGGGCTCAGCGCAGCGCGGGCGCGTGCACCGGGTCGACCCCGAACTCGTTGTGCCGGCCCGCCCAGTCCTGCAGCGCCGTGCGGCAGGCGTGGTCGAGGTGGCGCAGCGCGCTCAGGTCGAGTTCGATCGCGCGGTCCCGGGGCAGCGCCTCCAGGGTGTCCAGGATGCGCGGCAGCCGCAGGAAGGTGGCGTTGCCGAGGATCGCGACCCGGATCGGGCCGTCGGCGGTGTCCGTGACCTCCAGGTGCACCGAGGAGGTCTCCCACGCCGTCTTCAGCACCGCGAGGACGAGGCCGAGCAGCACGCCCTCGAACATGTTGGTGGCGACGATCGCGACGGCCGTGGCCACCAGCACCACGGCCTCGCCGCGGTGCGAGCGCCACAGCGGCCGGATCGCGGAGACGGGCAGCAGCTTGCACCCCGCGTGCACCAGGACGCCGGCCAGTGCGGCGAGCGGGATCACCCCGAGTGCGGCGGGCAGCAGTGCGGCGAACAGCAGCAGCCAGACGCCGTGCATGACGCGGGAGGCCTTGGTCCGGGCGCCGGCCTGGACGTTGGCGGCGCTGCGGACGATGACGGCGGTCATCGGCAGGGCGCCGAGCAGACCGCACAGGGTGTTGCCGGCGCCCTGGGCGATCAGCTCCTTGTCGTAGTCGGTGCGCGGGCCGTCGTGCAGCCGGTCCACCGCGGCGGCGCTGAACAGGCTCTCCGCCGAGGCGATCAGCGTGAACGCCAGGACGGTGGCGATCGCCCCGGCGTCGGCGAGCACCGCGAGGCCGGAGGCGGACGGCGGCTCGATCACCCCGAGCAGGCCCTTCACCTCCACCTTGGCCACCGGCAGGCCGAGCACCGCGACGACCGCGGTGGCCAGGCCGACCGCGGCGAGCTGCGCCGGCAGCGCCCTGGCCTTGGCGGGCAGCTTCTTCCACAGCACCAGCACCGCCACGGTGCCGGCGCCGACGGCGAGCGAGGCGAGGCCGGTGGAGGAGCGGGCGGTGTCGGCGACCAGGCCGGGCAGTCCGGCGATGTTCGCCGGACCGCTGCCGCGGGCCTTGGCGCCGGCCAGCGCGTAGAGCTGTCCGGCGATCAGCACCAGGCCGATGCCGGCCAGCATGCCGTGCACCACGGACACCGAGATGGCGCGGAACAGGCGGCCCAGTCTCAGCACGCCCATCAGCAGCTGCAGCAGGCCGGCGGCGAGCACGATGACGCCGAGCGCGGCCACGCCGAACTCGGCGACCGCCTCGTACACGAGTACGGTCAGGCCGGCGGCCGGCCCGGACACCTGGAGGCTGCTGCCGGGCAGCAGGCCGGTCAGCAGGCCGCCGACGATGCCGGTGACCAGGCCGAGTTCGGCGGGCACGCCGGAGGCGACGGCGACGCCGACGCAGAGCGGCAGGGCCACCAGGAAGACGACGAGGGAGGCCGCGAAGTCCGCCCGGAGGGCGGGCGGGTCGAATGCGGTTGTACGCAACATGAGGTCCTCTGTGGGTCGGTCGTGGAACGGCCGGCTCAAGGGCCGCTCAGAGCGGGAGGAAGGCGTCGGCGTCCGGCCGGTGGGCCAGGACGAGGCCGGTGTGCACCTCGTAGAACCAGGCGTGCAGCCGCAGTTCACGGGCGGCCGTGCGCCGGGCGACGCCCGGGTAGGCGCGCAGCCGGTCGAGCTGCGCGAGGACGTGCCGTTGCACCGGCCCGGCCACCGTGGGGTCGAAGACCTCGGTGGGCCCGGCGAGGGCGGTGCGGTCGGTGGTCGCCAGCCAGCCGCGGACGGCCGGCACGGCACTGAGGTCCTCGCCGCGGACGACCGCGCCGACCGCGCCGCAGTGCGAGTGGCCGCAGACGACGATGTCGCGGACGGCGAGCACCTCCACGGCGTACTCGACGGTGGCGGCCTCCCCGGAGGGGCGGTCGGTGCGGTACGGCGGGACGATGTTGCCCGCGGTGCGCAGTTCGAACAGGTCGCCGGGGTCGGCGCCGGTGATCAGCGACGGGACGACCCGTGAGTCGGAGCAGGTGATGAACAGGGCCTGCGGGGACTGCCCGGCCGCCAGGCCGAGGAACTGCCGGCCGTCCTGGGCGGCACGGTCGCGGAACGAACGGGCACGGTCGATCAAAGGGTCCATCGGGGCATACCTCCATGGCCCCGGCGCGCCTCGGCGCGGGGGCGTGGTGTCGACGAGGTCTTCACGCCGCAACGGCGACGGTCGCCGTGGGCGTGCGGCGGAGCGGCCGGGCGCGGATCGGAGAGGATCAGCGCGGTACGGCAGCGGGCCGGGCGGCGGGGCCCGAAGAACGGGCCGCGGGCCCGCTCAGCAGCGGAAGACCTGGTACACGGAGGCGGTGGACCCACCGGTGGGTCTGGACGGGTAGGGGAGGGGAGCCCCCGGCGCCCTCGGACGGGCGTCGTGGCCGGACGCCGCAGCGGACGCCACGAGCTGGCCGACCGGCCGCAGGGCGGCGCCGCCGCCCGGGGCGGGCCGGCCGACGGCGTGCGGGCCGTGCCTCAACGGCACGCCCGCGGGCAGCTCCTTCTCCGTCTCCTTGTGCTCGGCGACGTTGGCGGAGGCCGCGGCCGGGACGGACTGACGGGGCTTCAGCGTCCCCGCGGCACCCCCGCCCAGCAGCAGGGCGAGACCGAGCAGGGCCGCCAACAGGCCCGTGACCGAGCTGCGCGTACGCATCGGTGCTCCCCCTTCCGTCGCCGTTCAGCTGGGCATGTTCACGGTGATAAACGCATCTGATGACAGATCAGTTTCCTCGAGATGTGGAGATCGTGACAGGAAGGCGGCCGGTATCGGTACGTGTCCGAGCGATCCGCCCGGGAGCCACGGTGACGGAGAGTGAGGGGGAGTAGGAAGGGCGCACGGGGGTGACGTCACTCGTGCGTGTGATCGTCCGGCGAATCCCCGTCCGCCGGAGCAGAGCCGTCCCGCCCCCCGGTCACCCCGTCCGCAAGCCCTAGCCGTCCGCCCGGGTCCAGAACTGGCGGGGCGCGAATCCCTCGCGCCGGAGCCAGTGTTCGGTGTAGACGATCCGGTCGGCCTCGATCACCACGATCGGCCCGGTCGGCGGCTCGTCGAGGGAGCGGGAGCGCTCGACGTGGTCGGACTGCCAGCGGAAGGCCGGCCAGTAGCGGTCGAAGCCGGGATCGCCCTCGGACAGCACCCGGGCCCGGCCGAAGAGCTGTGCGCCCCGGCTGCTGGCCTGGCCGACCAGCGGGGCGAAGACCCCCACCGACGCCCGGGGGTCCGCGGCCAGGTTCCTCATCTTCGGCGAACCGGCGGCCGTGGAGAACATCACCGCGAAGCCGAGGTGGAAGTACCGCACCGGCGTCGCGAGCGGCCCGTCCGGCCCCGCCGTCGCGAGCACGCACATGTTCTGCGAGGACAGCAGGTTGAGTATGCGTTCCTCCAACCGCTCGCGATCGAGCCGCTGCTTCGGTGCCGGGCCGGCCAGCCAGGGATTGGTCACAGTCATGATCAAGTCTCGCACGGCCCGGCCCCGGTCCTGCCGGGGCCGGGCGGCGACGGCCACCGGAAGCGTCGTCAGGGCCGCTGCCGCGCAGGCCCGATGCTCAGCTCCAGGGCGGCCGGCCGGTGCCCTCGGCCCACAGGGCGAGTGCGCGCACCGGTGGCCACCACGGTAGCCACGTCGCACCGTTGCGGGTCCGCTGCCTGCCCGGCGTGGTCGCAGGACGTCCGTGGCGGGTCACAGGCTCCGCATCTGCGGTGACGATGCACCGGGCTGCGTGCGTGTGAACGCGTCTCTCGGCGCCAGAACCAGAAGATCTCTGAACGGATCGAGAGCCTGCGGGTTGGTTCCCGCAGGCCCTTCGACTGGACGGTTTCAGCTGGTGTAGAGGGCGGTGATCTGGGCCGGGGTGAGAGCGTAGGGGAAGGTACGGACGTCGCTGACGGCGCCGGTGGTCTTGTTGTCGACGGGGTACTGGGTGGTGGCGTTGGCGCCGATGGTGGTGGGGCCGGCGGCGTTCCAGGGGGTGGGGTTGGTGCCGGCGCCGGCGAACTGGCCGTTGACGTAGAGCGTCATGGCGTGCGTGGCGGCGTCGTAGGTGGCCACCAGGTGGGTCCACTGGCCGGTCTGGGGCGGGGCCGTGGCGTGGGCGGTGTGGTAGGCGGTCGGGGAGATGTTGTCGGTGGAGGGTGAGACGAAGGTCCAGGCGTTGAAGGCCTGGGAGTACTGGAGGTAGTACGCGCCGCGGGTGTTGGCGTTCTGGGTGACGAGCGTCTGGTAGCCGTTGAGGTTGCTGATCTTGGCCCAGACGGAGACGGAGTAGCTCTGGCTTGTGTCGACCGAGGCGGTGGTGGTCTTGAGGTAGGTGCTGCCGTTGAGGGTCATGGCGGCGTTGACGGTGCCCTTGTGGTCGGCTTCCCAGGCGGCGCTGCCGGTGATGGTGGCGGGGTTGAGTCCGCTGCTGTCGGTGGCGGTGCTGTTGTTGGTGCTGGCCGCGGTCAGCGGCCACTGGTCGGCGCCGAGCGTGGTGCTGAGGACGGTGTCGGGACCGGTCGTCCAGGTGTAGCCGGGGGCCGTTGTGGTGCCGGTGCGGTGTCCGGTCCAGATCTGGACGGCGCCGGCGGAGGTGATGCCCCACAGGGTGGGGTTGGCGTTGCCGGTGAGGTCGCCGTCGGAGCCCACGTGCGGCCAACTCGAGGAGTTCACCCAACTGCCGATCTGGGTGTTCGTGGCGATGTCGGTGAGGGTGGGGTAGGTGGTCCGGGTCCCGAGGTCGGGGTCGGTGTACGTGCCGGTGCCGGTGGTGAAGGTGTAGCCGCGCAGATCGCCGTTGCCCGAGTTCCGCGCCCACAGGCCGGGATGGCCTTGGCCCGCCCAGTCACCGGGGGACATCAGTTCCCAGCCCTTCCAGCCGTCAGAGCTGATCTTGATGGGGGCGGCAAGTGCGGTGTCGCTGTAGGAGGGGTAGAACCAGAGGGTGCCGTCCTGGGTGGCCGGGTTGGTCTCGACGGTGAGCAGGCCGGTGCGGTTCTGGAACTTCTTGGCCGAGTCGAGGTCGCCGGTGGCCGGGTCGCCGAGGGCAGCGATCTGCAGGGTGGTCGACCAGTCCGTGGCGTTGTAGCCGGTGCAGTTGTCCGGACGGTCCGCCAGGGGCGCACATACAGGCTTGGAGACGGTCTGCTTCGTGTCGAAGACGCCGGGGATCCCGGTGTTTCCGGGGTTCTTGTAGTAGTACAGCGCGGCGGCGCCGTCCTTGTGGACGATCAGGTCGTCGATGTTCATGCCGCCGCGCAGGCTACCGCGGTGGGTGGTGCGGTAGTTGGCCCAGGAGTCGCCGCTCGGGGAGCTGGCCTTCTTCGCCGCCAGCAGCGTGGTGGGACCCCCGGCCTGGGGGTTGCCGGGGACGGTGTGGGCACGCAGGTTGCCGCCGGCGTCCGGGGCGAGGACGTCGGGCACGCCGTCGCCGGTCACGTCGCCGAAGACCGGGGCCGGGCCGTTGGGGTTCCACGGCACGTAGAAGGCGTACGGCGCGATCGCGGAGAGGTTGCCGGCGTTGTCCTCGGCCTGGACGTAGAGGATGTTGGTGCCCCAGTGGCCGGGGGTGACGTTCGGGATCTGACCGGTGGGCATGGCCGCACCGCACTGCCAGGCCGCGCCGGCGAGCTGTGGGTCCCAGCTCCAGCGTAGGCAGGCCTGGCCGGAGGTGTTCATGCCGCTGGGGTTGGGGTCGACGGCGCTGAACGGTACCGCGCCGCTCTGCCCGGCGTAGATCTTCGGTGTCTGGCCGTTGCCGGAGGGCGGGAACTGCGTGGCGGGGTCGTTGACCGTCGCGGGGAAGGAAAGAGTGGGCGGTGTGGTGTCGACCTTGAAGAAGCACATCGGGGTGGCACCCGACCACGGCACACCGGGCAGCTTGTCACTGGCCATGATGCTGTAGCCGTAGGAGTGCCCGTCCTTGATCACACCGGGCTTGACGGTGAACGGCGCGTTGCCGCCGCTGGTCACCTCCGGTGAGTAGCCGCTGTCCACGTCGGGTGCGTTGGGCAGGTTGTAGTCCCAGATGTGGTTCCAGGTGTAGAGCCGGCTCTGGATCGGGCTGGAGACGGTCGAGTTGATCGTCACTCCGCCGGTCTGATCCGCGCCGGCGCCGAGCCAGCCCCAGGCGGCGCTGATGCCGTTGCCGCACGACTGCGTGGTCTGCGACGGGCTCACGATCTTCGGTGCGGGCGAGACGCCCGGGTTGGTCGGGGTGTTGGGCACCCGGTCGTACTCCACGTACAGCGAGGGCTGGTAGGTGAAGCGCTTGAAGCCGTTCTGGTTGCTCTCGTCGCCGTACAGGCCGAAGGTCAGCGTGTCGTGGTCGCCGCCGTACTGCTGCAGGGCTCCGGTCACGTCGTAGCTGAACGGCACGTTGTCGTAGCAGTTGCCGTGGCCGGAACCGCCGACCCACTGACGGCCGAGCGCACCGCCGATCGTGCTGGGCTTTCGGTCCCAGCTCGTCGTATCGTCGATGGCACCAGTGAGGTACAGGTCAAGCGGGTAGGTGTTGGTGCAGGACCAGTCGGCCGAGACGTACTCCTGCAGGTCCATCCTCGCGTAGTGGAAGACCGCGCCGTGCAGGGGGCTGGTGTTGAACCGGTAGAACGTGCGGTGCACGTCGGACGGCGAGCAACTGCCGCCGGCCGTGTAGTACCCGCAGACGCCCGCCCCGGGGTGATCCTGATCGGAGCTGCCGGTGCGGTTCCAGTTGGTGGTGGTCGGGTGGGCTGACTGTATCCAGGTCCAGGCATTGGCCGCCGTGCTCCACGGAACCCAGGCGGGGTCGATGAAGTACGGGGCGGTGCCGTGGGCGAGCAGGTCCTGGTCGGGCGCCAGGTTGATGCCACCGGCGGTCGCGGTGACCGGCATTTCCGCGGTCCTGGCGCCGGCTCCGGGTCCGTCGGGGGTGCTGGTTGCCGATGCTTTACCGGCGGTGCCGATTGTGGAGTCCGCGTCGCCCGCATTCCGCGCCGGGGAGCGGGTCTGTGCGCTCTTCACCGTGCCGGTTGCAGGGGCAGTGCTGTCCCACATCTTCGGGGTCGGGGCGAGCCAGCGCGGCTTGCCGTCGGACCCGCTGGCCGTCAGGTTGCCACCCTGGTCGCTGGTGACGGTGACGCCGTCGGCGAGGGTGTTGAAGTGCAGGTTCTTCAACGCGGGATTGGCCGCAGCGGTCTGCGTCCTGACGACCAGTACCGTGGTCAGGCCACCGGCCTTGGTCGCGGTGACCTTCAGGTCGATGTCCGGTGCCACCGACGGGTAGAGCAGGCTGTCGCCCTGGACACTCGGTGGGGGCAGCGTGAACGGAGCGGTCAAGGCCAGCTTCTTGCCGTCCGGACTGGTCATCGTTGCAAGCGGGCCGCTGCCGCCCTCGGACAGCACCAGTTCACCGGCCGCAGCCTTCGGCGAGAACGTTCCGTCCGCATTCGCCGTCAGGCTCGCGTCGAGCGCCGTCCAGACGCCGCCCTTCTTGACCCGTTGCTGGTCGGGGTGACTGGTCAAGGCCAGATGCCCCGCCGGCGTGGCGACGGTCTCGCTGAACTCCGTGGTCAGCGATGCGATCGGAACCTTCTGGCCGGTCGATTTCGCCTGTGCGAGAGCTTGCCCGGTTTCGTCGGCCGGCGGTCGCTCTGCGGCCCGCTCGGCCGTGGCGGCTTCGATGTCGAGCTGCGACGGCATGACGCTGGAAGGGGCAGGGACTGTGTCGGCACGGGCGGCCGGCACGGCGAGCGCTGTGATCAGCGCGGCGGTTGCGGCGATCAGGGCGCGTGAGGGCGCGGCGTTTGGGCGGCGTTGTCCGGACAAGGTCGCAATTCCCCCAGAAAGGTAGAGGCCTCGAACGCGTGATGGGCGCAGGTCCACCACACGGTTGCGGCCTGGAAATGGTGGCGGCAAGCCGGTATCTGCGATGTGCGCCCGACTTGTGCAGGAGTTGGTTGGTTTACGGATGAAGTGAGATGGATCACATTGAAGGGTCTGCGTCAAATCTGAGCGGCCGTGTGAGGTTGAGCGATACGATGCGGATGTTTTTTGCTGTGGCGAAAGACAATTGACGATCAGTCAGCATGGGGGGATTGTGGCGACTTCGCATGCATCGGTGCTCCTGCGTCCGCAAGGCGCACGGCCCGGCGCGAAGCGACGGCTGGCTGTCGTCGCAGTGGCGGCACTCATCGGATCGCTACTCGCACCCGTGACGGCAGCAGCGGCAGCCAGGCCGGACTTCTCCCGCAAATGGGCGCCTCCGAACACGCAGTTACCCAAGACGGCCTCGGTGAAGGGGCACCCCGTTCCGGGTGTCGCGGTGACGGAACCGGTATTTCCGGTTCCTCCGGTCTGGATACCGGCAAAGCTCGTCAGCATGCCAACCCACGGGCATGCAAGCGTGAAGCTGGCCGCCTCCCCGCAGTCCCGGCTCGGGGTCCAGCGCGACAGCGCCGTGCCCGTCGGGCCCCAGGCGTCGGCGGCGGGCCTCCCGGTCGCTCTGGCGCCCCTCGCCGCGGCGGACGGTGAGCAGGTCGTCCAGATCGACGTCCCCGACACCAAGACCGCCAGGGCGGCCGGTATCTCAGGTCTGGCCGTCGCGCTCTCCCGTACGGAGAAGGCCGAAGCCCGACCCGTCCGTGTTTTCGTCGACACCGCCCGCCTGGGCACCGCCTACGGCGCCGGTTGGGCTGCCCGTGCCCGCATGGTCGCTCTGCCCGCCTGCTCCCTGACCACGCCGGAGGCCAAGGGCTGCCTCGAGCAGACGCCGCTCCCCTCGCACTACGACACCGCCACGAAGAAGCTGGTCGCGGACGTCACCCTGCCGGGCAGCGGTGGCGCGAGCGGTACGCGTGTCCAGGCACTGACCGGGGCATCCGGAGCCGGAAGCGGCGCGATGGTGGTGGCCGCGGTGTCGGGTTCCTCCGGTGGCGCAGGCACCTATGCGGCGACGCCGCTGGATCCGTCCCAGGCGTGGACCAGCGGAGGATCATCAGGCGCTTTCACCTACTCGTATCCGGTGCAGAGCCCAGCCACGCTCGGCGGTGCGGTCCCCGGGGTCGCACTCGGCTACGACTCGTCGTCCGTGGACGGCAAGACGTCCGCGACGAACTCCCAGGCGTCCTGGATCGGCGACGGTTGGGACTACAGCGCCGGTTTCGTCGAACGCTCCTACAAGCCGTGTTCCAAGGCCGGCCTCGCCACTTCGGGCGACCAATGCTGGGCCGGCGCCAATCTGACGATGTCCTTGGCGGGCCACACGGGCGAACTCGTCCCCGATGACGCCTCCTGCCAGGGCAGTACGCCCGCCGCGGCGGAGCAGTCCAACTGCATCTGGCGGATCAAGGGCGACGACGGTACGAAGATCGAGTTTCTCACCGGAGCCACCAACGGTACGTGGAACGGCTCCTACATCAAGGTCACGGACACGGGTGGCACCGTCTACTACTTCGGCCTCAGCCACCTTCCGAGCAGCAGCGGCACTCCCACCGGGACCGGACCCGACAGCGGCTCCGCCTGGACCGTGCCGGTGTACTCGCCCAACAGCGGCGACCCGTGCTACGACCCCGCCAAGGGCAAGGCCTCCTGGTGCCAGATGGGTTGGCGGTGGAACCTCGACTACGCCGTCGACCCGCACGGCAACCTCACCACCTACACCTACACGCCCGAGGCCAACCACTACGCCCGCGGCGGTGGTCAGAACAACGGCACCGGCACCAACACCTCGTACACCCGCTCCGGTGTCCTGTCCTCCATCGGCTACGGACAGCGGCTGGCCGACCAGCTGAACGCCAACGGCTCCTACAAGCCCGCCGCGAAGATCGTCTTCAATTCGGGCGAGCGGTGCGTCACCTCCGCCAGCGCGTGCGACCCCTCCCAGCGCACGGCCGCGAACGCAGCGAACTGGCCGGACGTTCCCCTGGACGAGCAGTGCGGGGCCACCGGCACCTGCACCAACTACGGGCCCACGTTCTGGACCACCAAGTGGCTGACCGCCATCACCACGCAGGTCCGAGCCGGCGGCGCATACCAGGATGTGGATTCCTACGCCCTGAAGCACGTCTTCGTCAACGTGCAGAACACCACCGAGAGCACCCAGGTCCCCTGGCTCGCCTCCGTCCAGCACACAGGCAAGGACACCCAGGCATCCTCCACACCGATCACCTTGCCCGCGGTCTCCTTCACCCCGGTACTGCTGCCCAACAGGGTGGACGGCACCAACCTGGTACCTGCACCTCCGGCCTACAACCGCCCCCGCATCCAGCTGGTCACCACCGAGACCGGCGGTGCCCTCGGCGTCGACTACAAACCGGCCGGCTGCTCACGGGTCAACAACGTCATGCCGCCCTCGGCCGACACCAACACGCGCTCCTGCTACAACGTCAAATGGAGCCCACCGGGTGCGATCGCCGGTAGCGATCCCGTTGACGACTGGTTCCTGCGCTACCCGGTCAACACCGTCACCGTCAACCCGAACACCCCCGGCGCGGTGCCGATGACCACCGCCTACACCTACGGCAACGCGGCCTGGCACCGCAACGACTCACCGTTGACCGAGGACAAGAACCGCACCTGGGACGGCTTCCGCGGCTACGCGTCCGTCACCGTCGTCTCCGGCAGCGGCAACGACGGCCCCAAGGCCCAGAGCACCACCACCTACTACCAGGGCATGGACGGGGACAAGACCGCCACCGGTACTCGCAGCGCCACCGTCGCCGGCCCCAACAGCGGACAGGTCACTGACTCCGACTGGCTCTCCGGCCAGACGTTGGAGACCGACACCTACACCCAGGTCGGCGGCACCGTCGCGGCCTACACGGTCAACACCAGCAGCGGTCCGGTCACCACCGCCACCCACAACCGTGGCACCCTGCCTCCGCTCGTCGCCCGCTATTCCGCCACCACCGCCACTGCCCTCGCCAAGGAGCTCAAGGCCGACGGCACCTGGCGCACCACGGCCAAGACCACCACCACCGACTCCGCCCGCAACAACCGCCCGCTCACCTCCCTCGACACGGCCGACGGACTTCCGGACGTGTGCACCCGCTACGCCTACGCCACCGGCCCCGACCCGCAGCGCACCGGCCAGTCCGCTCAGGCCGTCGTCGTCAGCGGTGCCAATGCCTGCAGTGCCACGGCCACCGCAGCCAACACCGTCTCCGGTGCACGGACGCTGTACGACAACCTGGCCTACGGCCAGACGGGCACCGTCGGCGATGTCACCGCGAGTCAGGTGCTCGAGTCCTGGGACAGCGGCGGCAACCCGGTCTACTCCACCACCGCGACCAGCACCTACGACTCCTACGGTCGGGGGCTGAGCACCACCGACCCGCACGCCACAGACAGCGCCCACAGCGCCGGCGCCACCACAACCACCTCCTACTCGGCAGCGAACGCAGGCGAGCTGCCCAACTCCCTCACCCTCACCAGCCCGGCGCCGGCCGGCGCCAGCGACGCGGCTGCCGGGCGTACGGCCATCACCACACTGGACACCGCCCGATCCCTGCCGCTGACCGTCACCGATCCCAACGGCAGGGTCACCACGCAGACCTACGACGCACTCGGCCGGATCACTGCAGTTTGGCTACCCGGACGAGCCACCGCCGCAACTGCGAGCAAGACGTTCGCCTACTCCGTGCCCGGCGTCGTCGACAACCGTGCGGTCCCGCCGACCGTCACCACCACGACCCTGTCCGGCCTGACCGCCCAGGCCGACAACCGCACGGTGGCAATCCAGATCATGGACGGCCTGGCGCGACCCGTCCAGACCCAGTCGAGCCCGGCATCCAGCGCCTACACCGGCCGGATGATCACCGATACGGCTTACGACTCCCAGGGCCGGGTGTTGCGGTCCAACGCCGCCTGGTACAACAACGACACCGCTCCCGCCGCCACGCTGTACCAGACCAACAGCACCCAGGAAGCCCCCGCCCAGACCTACACCGTGTACGACGGCCTCGGCCGACCGGTGACCACCCAGTTCATCGCCTACGGCACCGTGCAGACCACCGCCACGACGGCCTACCCCGGCGCCGATCGCACCGATGTCTCCCCGCCGACCGGCGCGACACCGACATCCAACGTCACCGACGCCCGCGGTCGTACCGTCCAGCTGTGGCAGTACAAGACCCCCACCGCCACGGGCAACAGCGCCGATGCGGACGTCACCACCTACACCTACACGTCCGCCGGTCAGCCGGCCGGCCACACGGACGCCGCGGGAAACACCTGGACCTACGGATACGATCAGCGCGGCCGCCAGACCACCGCGACCGACCCCGACGCCGGTGCCAGCACCAGGACTTACGACTCGGACGGCCGCCTCGCGGCCACCACCGATGCCCGCGGCCAGACCATAACCCACACCTACGACCTGCTCGGCCGCCCGACCGCCTCCTACGCAGGGACCGCCGGCGACCCGACCAAGCAGCTCACCGCCTTCACCTACGACACGGTCGTCAAGGGACAGCCGGCCACCTCCACGCGATACGTGGGCGGATCATCTGGCGCCGCGTACACCACCTCGGTCCTCGCCTACAACACCGCGTACCAGCCGACCAGGACGACCATCACCATCCCCGGATCGGAGATCGGGTCGGCCGCGCCGCTCACCTACACCTACGCCGCCGTCTACGACCCGGGCACCGGGCTGCTCCTGAAGGACGCCCGCCCGGCGGTCGCCGACATCGCCGCCGAGCAGGTCAACTACAACTACGACACCGCCGGCACCCTCCAGTCGTACGGCAGCCCCGGCTTCACCTACGACCTCTCCAACGACTACGACGCCTACGGCCGACCGATCCGCGCCACACTCAACCCGTGGGGCACCCAGATCGTCGTCACCAACACGTTCGACGAGCCCACCGGTCGCCAACTCGCCCAGTACGTCGACAAGCAGACCGCCAGCACCGGCGCCGTCCAACAGACCACTTACGCCTACGACCCCGCCGGCCGGATCACCGCCATCCGCGCCGTCCCCGACAACACCCCCTCCGCCACCGACCTGCAGTGCTTCACCTACGACTACCTCGGCCGGCTCACCACTGCCTGGTCCGACACCGGCAGTCTCTCTCAGGCGGCACAACCCGCGGTCGGTGGCCGGGGCTCGTGCACGAATGCCACACCCACCAGCGGCGCGCAGTCTCCCCGGAAGACCACCATCGGCGGCCCAGCCCCGTACTGGCAGACGTACGGCTACGACCTCACGGGCAACCGGAAGCAACTCGTTCAGCACGACCCGGCCGGTGACACGACCAAGGACGCGATCACTTCTCAGACGTTCACCGCCAACGGCACCGTCAACAGTGGCAACGGCGCCGGAGGGCCGCACGCCCCGACCGCCGCCACCACCACGGTCAACGGCGCCGCCATCAATACCACCAGCACCTACGACGCAGCGGGCAACACCGCGACCCAGTACTCCTACGGCAGCGGGATCACCAACTTCACCTGGAACACCGAAGGGAAGCTCGAGGCCGACACGCCCGCCGTCCAGATCCAGGGCATCGGCGCCAAGTGCCTCTACACGCAGGACGGTTCCAGCGCTGCCGGCACACCGGCCGAGATCACCACCTGCAGCTCCAGCGGCGCTCAGAAGTTCGCCACCACCGACAACCTCCTCAAGCTCATGGGCAAGTGCCTGACCGCCATGGGCGCCACCGCCGGCTCGGCCGTGCAGCTCCAGACCTGCAACGGTGCCGCGACACAGACCTGGGCCGTACGCGCGGACGGCACGATCCTCAACGCCACTGCCAACCTGTGCATCGCCGTCCCCGGCGACACCACCACGAACGGCACCGACGTCGTCCTCGCCGCCTGCGGTACCCCTGTGCCGGCCGGCCAGAAGTGGACCGTCCCCGACAACTCCACCACCTACGTCTACGACGCCACCGGCAACCAGCTCATTCGCCGAAACCCCGGCAAGACCACCATCACCCTCGGCGCCGACGAACTCACGTACGACACCACCACCAAGACGACCACCGGCACCCGGTACTACCAGATCCCCGCCGGTCTGACCCTGGTCCGACAGGGCAATACATCCACGTACCAGATCACCGACCACCACGGCACGGGCAACCTCGCCCTGGACGCCACGACGCTCGCCGAGACCCGCCGAGCCAGCGACCCCTTCGGCAATCCCCGCGGTACCCAACCCACCACCTGGGCCGGGACGCACGGGTTCGTCGGCGGTACCAAGGACGACACCACCGGGCTCACCACCCTCGGCGCCCGCCAGTACCAGCCCACCACCGGTCGCTTCCTCAGCCCCGACCCCGTCCTCGCCACTGACAACCCCCAGCAATGGAACGCCTACGCCTACAGCAACAACAATCCCGTCAACCTCAGTGACCCCAGCGGACTGTTCTGCGACGGTTGCAGCACCAACAACCCCACCTCCGCCTGGAACGACGGTCACCCCGGCTGCGCGGCCACGACGTGCTACAACCGCGACGGATCCACCACGAACGTGGAGAACCACGTCCACGTCCACAACACCACCTCGGGCACGACCCACCACGCGGACGACGGCCACGACGGAGACCACTACGTCGCGGGCATCCGCATCCCCACTGCCAAGGAACTCGCCGCCCGGGGCTGGAGCGGGTCGTACCAGGAACAAGTCGGCCTGTGGACCCGGAACGTCTGCCTCACCCCCGGCGGCCCCACCCCCAACTACGGCGGCATGTGCGACCTGGCGGACAAGGCCGGGCTGCTCGACGCCGGCAGCCCCGGCCAGAAACTGGCAGCGGCCGCCTTCACCGCTCTCGCCTTCTGCGTCCTCGCTCCCGAAGTCTGCGTCGGAGCAGCAGTAGCGGCCGTCGAGGGAGAAATCGACATTGCTTCCGGCGGCAGCCTCGCCCTGGGCGGAGGCAGCCTCGCCGTCGCACGGCGCGCCGCCGAGGCGTTCTACGGCAAGACGGCAGCCAGGGAAGTCGACGACATCGCGGCGGCCTGCTTCCGCCGCAACAGCTTCACCGGTGACACCTTGGTCCTCATGGCTGACGGCAGCACCAAGCCGATCAGCGAGGTCAAAGACGGCGACATGGTGGTCGCGACCGACCCAGTAACAGGCGTCACCGCGCCGAAGGCGGTCATCGCGACCATCACGACCCCGGACGACGAAGACTTCACGGATCTCGCCATCACTGGGGCGCAGCCCTCCGTACCGAAGGAGACCGAACCCCAGAAGAAGACCCTGACCACGACGTGGCACCACCCGTTCTGGAACGCAACGACCGGGCAGTGGACCGACGCCTCGGAACTGCACGCTGGTGACGAACTGCGTCAGCCTGACGGTGCCACAGTCGCTGTCACCTCAGTGCGCAATTACCACCAGCGTGCGGTCACCTTCAACCTCACCATCGCAGACCTTCACACGTACTACGTGCTTTCGGGGACGACGCCGATCCTGGTTCATAACTCAGACTGTGGTGTAAGGATCGCGCTGGGTTTGTCGTCCCGAGATCTGGTGGGGAAGGCAGATCGAACAGGCGCGTGGCACCTGATGGAGAATGGACTCGACTGGGAAGGTGTTCTTGCTGATGCGATCAAGGAGGCGCAGGGAAGTAGCCCGTTTGTGAAGTTCGATTTCTACATGGACGGACTCTCGGCGGAACGCTTGGGGCTGGGATCCGGGGCTTCGCTTCATCAGAGAATTACCACTCTTGCCGACTTGGGGGACAAGGGGGTCGGGGGGCCGGTAGCATATGAGGTGGCTCAGCTGAGGGGGGCAAATCTGTTATCTAAGATTGACTTCTACGAGAATGGGTCCCTTCAGGCGAATCCGTTTTAAAGGAGGTGGCGGTGGAGCTTCTCTGGGAAACCGGTAGACAGTTTGTCCTGGCGCGGTATGTGGCTTCGCATCAACAGCTTCTGTTCAGGAGTGACAAGGGGATGGGAGGGGGCTCGCGGGTGGAGGTCCTCTTTGGTCCGGTTCAAAATATGAACCTGAGCTGTCTTGTCTATGAGCAGTTCAATATCTATTTGCTGCCGAGGGGGGATCTGCGAGAGTATTCGGGGGGGTTGTTTGGTGATCCGCCTGCGAGTTGCAAGGTGTACGGAATTGGCGGGCCGGAAATTCGAGGCCTGGTAGTGGCTTCTGGATATACAAGCGTCGAGGATGACGGTAATTATTGGGAGCGGAGCAGCCTCCTTCGGTTTGATTCATGAACCTCGGCACCCATGGCCGAGTCGGTAGATGGCCGGGTTGGGATGAGCAGTGTGTCGGGGACAGCCACGTCGACAGCCTCCAGCACCTCGAACAATGCGAGGCCGGCGACACGCGGCCGTGTCCGGGAGGGGACGAAGGTGAGGGCGAACCTGCTGGTTCGGGATGCTGGCGGATTCCGCACGTCGGACCGGCCGGACGGGCGGGTCATGGCTCGGAACATCACGCAGACCCCCGGTCCGGTGGACGACCAGGGCGCCAGCGTGCCGCAACTCTGCGCTCGGACGGCCGGGTCGTGGGAGTCGGTAGGCACGGGCCCCGCCGCGAGTTCGACTGGTCCGTTCCAGGGAACCCCCGCCGGGCGGGTGCGACGCGCCCGACCGGGTCGGTTGTCGAATGCGGGCCGGTGGCCGGGGTAGGTCTGAGGGCGTACGCGCTGCGGCCGCCGACGGAGGCGGCGCACACGCCCCGCCCCGCCGGTCCGGACGGCGGGCGGTGACCAGGAGGTGGAGACGATGGTGCACGCTCGTGCCGGTGAGCCCGCAGGCCCCGAGGACCTGGTGGACGTGGCCCGGCTGGTGACCGCGTACTGGACGCTGCACCCCGACCCGGCGCAGCCCGGCCAGCGGGTGGCGTTCGGCACCTCGGGGCACCGCGGTTCCTCGCTGGACACCGCGTTCAACGAGGACCACATCGCCGCGACCACCCAGGCGATCTGCGAGTACCGGGCGGCGCAGGGCACCACCGGCCCGCTGTTCCTCGGCATCGACACCCATGCGCTCTCCGAGCCGGCCCGGGCCACCGCCCTGGAGGTGCTCGCCGCGAACGGCGTCACCGTGCTGCTCGACAGCGAGGACGGCTACACCCCGACCCCCGCGGTGTCGCACGCGATCCTCGCCCACAACCGGTCCCACCCGGCCGGCCCGCTCGCCGACGGCATCGTGGTCACCCCCTCGCACAACCCGCCGCGCGACGGCGGCTTCAAGTACAACCCGCCGAGCGGCGGCCCGGCCGGCTCCGCCGCCACCGGCTGGATCCAGGACCGCGCCAACGCCCTGATCGAGGCGGGCCTCGCGGGCGTGCGCCGGATCCCGTACGCGCGGGCGCTGGCCGCCGACACCACCGGCCGCCACGACTACGTCGGCGCCTACACCGAGGACCTTCCGCAGGTGCTGGACCTGGACGCGGTGCGGGCCGCCGGCGTGCGGATCGGCGCCGACCCGCTCGGCGGCGCCTCGGTCGCCTACTGGGGCCGGATCGCCGAGACCCACCGCCTCGACCTCACCGTGGTCAACCCGCTCACCGACCCGACCTGGCGGTTCATGACGCTGGACTGGGACGGAAGGATCCGGATGGACTGCTCCTCGCCGTCCGCGATGGCCTCGCTGATCGGCCGCAAGGACGAGTACACCGTCGCCACCGGCAACGACGCCGACGCCGACCGGCACGGCATCGTCACCCCCGACGGCGGCCTGATGAACCCCAACCACTACCTCGCCGTCGCGATCGACTACCTCTACCGGCACCGCGGCGGCTGGGCGGAGACCGCGGCCGTCGGCAAGACCCTGGTGTCCTCCTCGATGATCGACCGGGTGGCCGCAGAGCTGAAGCGCGAGCTGGTCGAGGTGCCGGTCGGCTTCAAGTGGTTCGTCGACGGGCTGCTCGACGGCAGCGTCGCCTTCGGCGGCGAGGAGTCCGCCGGCGCCTCCTTCCTGCGCCGCGACGGTTCGGTCTGGACGACCGACAAGGACGGCATCCTGCTCGCCCTGCTGGCCTCCGAGATCACCGCCGTCACCGGCCGCAGCCCGTCCGAGCTGTACGGCGACCTCACCGCCCGGTTCGGCGACCCCGCCTACGCCCGGGTCGACGCGCCCGCGACCCGCGAGCAGAAGGCCGTCCTGGCGAAGCTCTCGCCCGCCCAGGTCCGCGCCGACCGGCTGGCCGGCGAGCCGGTGACCGCGGTGCTGACCGAGGCGCCCGGCAACGGCGCGGCCGTCGGCGGCCTCAAGGTCTGCACCGAGAACGCCTGGTTCGCGGCCCGTCCCTCCGGCACCGAGGACGTCTACAAGATCTATGCCGAGAGCTTCCACGGCCCCGAGCACCTCGCCCAGGTCCAGGCCGAGGCCCGCGCGGTCGTCGCCGAGGCGCTCGGCGGCACGGACTGACCGCACGGACCGGTCCTGCACCGCCGGTGCCCCGACGATCTAGGATCGGTCCATGTCGCTGCCGCACGCCATCCTCACCGCCCTGCTGGAGAAGCCGTCCTCGGGGCTGGAGTTGACGCGCCGCTTCGACAAGTCGATCCGCTACTTCTGGTCCGCCACCCACCAGCAGATCTACCGCGAGCTCGGGCGGCTGGAGAAGGACGGCCTGATCCGCGCCGTCCCCCAGCCGCCCAGCCGCGGCCAGCGCAAGGAGTACGAGGTGCTCCCGGAGGGCCGGGCCGCCCTCACCGACTGGATCGGGCAGCCCCAGGACCCGCGGCCCAACCGCGACCCGCTGCTGCTGCGCCTGCGCGCCGCCGCCGCGGTCGGCACCGGCGCCTCCCTCAAGGACGAGCTGCGCCGCCACCTGGAGCTGCACCAGCAGCAGTTGGCCGAGTACCGGGAGATCGAGCAGCGGGACTTCCCGGCCGAGCGCGCGGACGCCGAGAACCGCCTGCAGCACCTGGTGCTGCAGGCCGGGATCGGCCTGGAGACCCACTGGGTGGAGTGGCTGGAGGCCGCGCTCGCCGAGTTCGGGTGATCCGGCCGGCCGTCAGTGCCCGGTGCGCCGCCACTGACGGAACCGCCACACCAGGCAGGAGCCGATCGACACCCCGACCACCCCGGCGGCGACCGCCAGCCACCGCTGGTTCGCGATGTGGGCGCCGGTGAAGACCATCAGCACCGAGACGGCGAACGGCACCACCAGCACCGCGATCGTCCGCAGGGCGACCAGCATCGCGAGCGGTCGCACCCTGCCCCGGCCGCGGGTCTTCGCCGCCTCGTCCCGCTCGTCCTCGACCAGCCCGAAGAGGATCGACGCCCGGGTCGCCAGCCGCAGCGTCGCCGAGCGGTACGCCACGCCCAGCACCGGCACCCAGACGAACGGCAGCATCAGGCCGACGGCGACCAGCAGCGCCACCGCCGCCCAGCGCAGGTACCGCAGCCGCCCGGCCGCCGCGCTGCTGCCGCCCGGCGAGATCACCCCGAGCACGTACGCCATCCGCTCGACCACGCGCAGCCACTCGCGCAGCGACAGCCTGGGCGCCGGCTCGCCCTCCGCCGGGCCTTCCGCCGAGCCTTCTCCCGCGCCCTCCGCCGGGCCTTCGGGCACGCGCGTCGCCGGCTCGGGCTCCGGCAACTCGGCGATCGCCCGCCGGGCCTCCTCACGGGTGGGGTAGGCGCCCTGCAGCACCAGCATGTCGACGGCCCGCTCGGGATCGGTGGCCGACCGCCCCGACAGCTCGGCGAGCTCCAGCACCATCCGGCCCTGGGCGAGCAGCGCGGCGCAGAACATCACCGGGATCAGGCCCATGAAGGGCCCGCCGACGAAGGCGCCCTCCGCGATCGCGGTGTGCACGCCCCGCTCGATCACGGTGTGCTTCAGCTGCTCCGGCGGCACCGACCTGCGCATCTTCGCCAGCCGCTCGACCGACTCGCGGCCGAGCCGCTCGACACCGAACAGGGCGGCCCGCTCGGCCATGTGCGTGGGGTCGTGCCGGATCCGTCCGAGCAGGTCGATCGGCGGCCACGGGGCGCGGCCGCGCTCGGGTGCACGGGGCTCGGCACCACCCATCCGAGCTGCCTCCGTCCCGTGCCGCGGCAGGCCTTTCAGGGCTTGTCCGACGATTCCCGCCGCGCGCGCGACGCCGGATCATCTCTCCCAGCCCCGAGGGGGCCGGGAGGTGCCCCCGGCCCGGACGCCCCGCCGCATCGCCCGAGTACGTCCAGTACGAGGCCGATACGGCAGCACGCCCGGCCGGGCGCGAAATGGGGGCACCTCCCGGCCGGAGGCTGGGGGAGCCGCGCGCCGATGCGACGCGAATCGTCAGACAAGCCCTGGGCCCGGCCCCTCCCGGCCACGGCGAGGCGGTGCCGGTCGGTGGCGGCCGGCCGTGGTGGATACTCTGCGGATGGACAGCACCTCGATCCGGAACTCCTACGACACGGTCGCCGACGAGTACGCGCAGGGCCTCACCGCGGACCTGGCCTCGAAGCCGTTGGACCGCGCCATGCTGACGGCCTTCGCCGAGCAGGTCCCGAAGGACGGTCCGGTGGCCGACGTCGGGTGCGGTCCCGCGCAGGTGGCGTGCTTCCTGGACGACCTCGGGGTTCCGGTCCTGGGCCTGGACGTGTCACCGGGCATGGTCGCGGCGGCGAGGCAGCGCCGTCCGGGCCTCGACGTGCGGGTCGGCTCGATGCTGGACCTTCCGCTGGCGGACGGAGAGCTCGCCGGCATCGCGGCGTTCTACTCGCTGATCCACCTGCAGCCCGACGAGCGGCCACGCGCCTACGCGGAGTTCGCCCGGGTGCTGCGCCCGGGAGGCCTCGTCCTCGCGGCCTTCCACGCGGGTGAGGAGGTCCGGCACCGGGACTCCTGGTTCGACCGCCCGGTCTCGCTCGACTTCTTCGCGCTCCGCCCGGAGGACGTCGCCGCAGGTCTCGCGGATGCCGGGTTCGCCCTTGCGGCCACGCTGATGCGGGGGCCGTACCCGGGCGAGGCCGACACCGAGCGTGCGTACCTCCTGGCCCGCAGGCTCTGACCCGCAGGCTCTGATCCGCGTGGGGACGGCCCCTGCGGGGAAGGCCCGTGAGCCGGGTCCCGCGCGGTCGGGAGCGCGCCGACGGGGGCAGTGCGTCGTGACGCAACGCCGAAGGGCCCGTACCGGGCATGTGCACGGTACGGGCCCCTCGCTGCCGGGTGGGTGCCCTGGCAGGAAACGACTACAGCGGGCGAATGTTCTCCGCCTGCGGGCCCTTCTGGCCCTGCGTGACGTCGAACTCGACCTTCTGGCCCTCGAGCAGCTCACGGAAGCCGTTGGCGTTGATGTTCGAGTAGTGGGCGAAGACGTCCGGGCCGCCACCCTCCTGCTCGATGAAGCCGAAGCCCTTTTCCGAGTTGAACCACTTCACAGTGCCATTAGCCATTTAAAGATCTCCTTCGAGGGGCTGTCCGGAGCTCGCACAACGCGAGTTCCGGGTCGCCGTGATGAGCACCCGCCCGGGCAAGAGCCGGGAAACAAAAACGCGCCTGCGAAATACATCAGCAGGCGCACACAAAGTTTCATGGGAACCACTACTGCAACGAAATCCACTGTAGCAGGCCGATCCCGCCAGCGGGTGGACATCGCACCCCGAGTTTTTCGGAGGCCCTTTTGCCGGGTCGCCGCCGCGGGCCGTCCGTTCCGTCAACGCGCCCGGGGGGTAAGCCGGTTGGCGCGGGCGCGGTGCTCGTTCGAGCCGCGGATCTTCGAGGGAACGGCAACACTTCGGGTCCGGCGCGCCCTCCTCCCTTACTGCGGACAGCCCCGCGCGGACGGTGCATTCCGGTGTCCGGCCGCAACCCGGGCGGCGTGCTGCACGGCAACGTCGGTCATTTCGGCTCCGCCCGCCCGGTGCCACGGAAAGGGCCGCTGGCTTGCAGCCGCCAAAGGGTTGCGAAGCGCTGCGGGGAGAGTTCGCCGCCGGCGTCGGGGGAGGCACCGTGGGGCGTCGGCCTCGGGCCGCCCGCACCGCGGGCGCAGCCGACCGGCAGGCCGGGCGGCCACGGTTTCTGCGCCGCGGAGGTCGGCGGGCGCCGGGGCTGTGTCTAGGCTGGGACCCATGCCGAACCCAGACGGGCTGCTCGTCGACATCGCCGCGTTGGTCGAGTCCGAGCACAGCAACCAGATGTCCCTGACCGTGGTCGTCCCCGGAGCGGTGATCACCGGCAGGCTCGCGCCGATGGCCCTGTGGCAGGAGCGCGTGGCGGAGGTCCTCCAGGCCTCGGACCACCTGAAGCCGTTCGCGGCGCTCTTCGCCCCGCCCGCCGACGGACCGACCGCACGGCCCACCCACCTCCATCTCCACCGGGCGAAGATCCTCCAGGGCAGCTTCGCGCTGCCACACACCGGCGGCATGTACCGCATCGCCATCGAGGACATCAGCAGCTGGACCGTCGGTGACCTCGGCTACGTGAACACCTGACGGCCGCGCCGGGGCGCGCGCCGGCCGCGCGGGGCCGGGCCACGGGCCCACCCCCGCACCGGTGCGTCCCCCGACGGTGCCCGTGCTGCCCGGATGCATGGTGTACCGGGCGTTCGGAGCCGTCCTCCCACGTCGGTCGCGCATCCGCACGCTCTGCCCGGCCCGCTGCGTGCGGCGGGACGATGGACGGGGCCGGAATCCGGCCGGAGGAGACCGCCGGCCGTCGTCGCAGTGCGGGCGGCGGCGGGTGGTAGTCGGCGGTGCCCGATCCGTGCACCGCCGAGGAAAGGGGAGAGGGACATGGCCGTGGTGATGTCGATGGACTGGGCCGGAGTCACGCCGGAGCAGTACGACACGGTGCGGGACGCCGTCGACTGGGAGGAGGTCCCGGCGGCCGGGGGCCAGGTCCATATGGCCTGGTTCGACGCGCAGGGCCTGCACGTGACCGACGTGTGGGACTCTCAGCAGGCCTTCGAGGCGTTCCTCGCCCAGCGGCTGGCGCCGGCCGTGGAGAAGGCCGGCATCACCGGCGCCCCCCGAGGTCTCCTTCAGCCCGCTGCACCGCCGGTTCGTCGCCCCGGGAGTCAGCGGCGCCGAGTAGCCGGCCCCGCGGTGGCGGCCCGGACGACCGCTCCGGCCGCCACCGCGAGCGCCACCGCTGCCGCGAGCGCTCCGGCTGCGCCGACCACACCGACGCGCCGTCGTCGTGACGGTGGCTCACCGCACGTGCCGGGCACACCCGCCCGAGTGCACGACCGGATCGCTGCCGAGGCCGTCCCCCGTCCTCGTGCACCGCCGGTCGGGCGCGGTGGGCGGCCCGGCCGCGGCCGCGGAAATCCGCTGGGAGGCACCGGCCCCGCCCGGCCAGAATGACCGCATGCCGCACCACGCCGAACAGTTGCTCGCCGACGTCGACCCGCTCCCGTACCCGGACCGCCAGCGGCTCGTCGCCCGCAGAGCCCGCGAACTCGCCGCCGACGGGCAGCTCCCCGCGCTGCTGTCCGAACTGGAGCACTCCGGCGTGTACGGCCGCCGGCTCGCCGCGCTCGCCGCGTCGGCCGGCCGCGCCACCGAGTACCTCACCGAGCGGCTGACCGACCCCGACCCGGTGGTCCGCGGGTACGCCCTGCGGGCCGCCCGCACCCAGGACGTCCCGGACGAGGCCATCGAGGCGGCCTTCACCGGCGCCTCCTGCACCCTGCGCCGGCAGCTCGCTCGGGTCGTCCGGCACGGCCGCCGGCACCGGCTCGCCGAACGGCTGGTGGGCCGCCTGCGCGCCGAGTGGGGCGACGCCGAGGCCGGCCGGCTGCTCTCCGCCTGCAGCCCCGAGTTCGTCGCCCGGACCCTGCCCGACCTCGCGCACGCCGTCCCGCTCGCACCCCTCGCCGCGCGCTTCCCGGACGAGGTCCTGGACCACCTGGAGCGGGTCCTCGCCGAGCACCCCGGGACGCTGCGGCTCGGGCAGTCGCCCGAACTCGCCGACGTCCTCGCCGCCACCGTGCGGGCCCGCCCCGAACGGGCCCTCGACCTGCTGGAGCGGTTCGGCCCGGACCTCCCGCTGCGCCACGACCTCCTGCCATCGCTGGCCGCCGCCGACGCCGAACGCACCGTCCGGCTCCTCACCGACCCGCGGCGCGGCACGTCCGGGCCCTACAGCCTGCCGCCCACGAGCGGCACCCTGCGCCGGCTGGTGCGCGCCAACCCGCCCTCGCTCCCCGCCCTCGGCCGCCACTGGCTGGCCGTGCCCCGCTGCTTCGCCGCCCTGCTGCGCGCCCTCCCGCCGGGCCGGCGCGACGCGTTCCTCGACGGCGTGTACGACGGCGCCGTCCCGCGGGCGGCCGAACTCCCCCTCCTGCTGCCGCTGTTTCCGCACACCCGGCGCCACGCCGAGGCACGGCGGCAGGTCGCCGCACTCCGCGCCCAGGGCCGCCCCTGGGCCGGGATCGCGTCCTTCCTGGCACACCTGCCCACCGGGGAGGCCCAGCCCGAACTGCGCGCCGCCCTCTCCCGCCCGGACGCCGACGACCGGGCCGCCGCCTGGACGGCCCTGCTCGCCAACGCGGCCGCCGCCGACGATCGGGACGCCGTCCAGGACGCGCTCGGACTGCTCCCGCGGCTGCGCAACGAGCAGGACCCGGTGCGCAGCGCCGCGCTGACCGCGCTCGCCCAGGTGCCCGCCCGGCGGCGGGCGCGGCCACCGCGGCCGTCCTGCTGCGGCAGCACGCACACGGCCCGCTGCCGCCGCCCGGGACACTCGACGCGCTGACCCGGACGGCCCGCCGGAACGGGGACACCGGCCCGGCCGCCGGGCTGTTCGCGACCGCGCTGACCGAGGTGTTCGGGGACCGCCTCGGCTGGCCCGAGGAGTGGCGGGTCCTGCTGCGGGAGCTGCGCCGCCACCCCTCGGCGGACGTCCGGGAGCGTGCCCTCGCGGCGGTCACGCACCGGGAGTGACCTGCGGCCGGGCCGTTCCCAGGACCCCGCACAACGGAGGCGAACGATTCCGCGGGTACGGCCGGCCCCACTCCCCGGGGCCGGCCGCACGACCACCGCCACCGCGGGCCACGCGCCGCGGCCGTCCGCGCCGACAAGGCGCCCGGCCCCCGCCACGCCCGGCCCGCCCGCTGGCCCCGACGGCCTGCCGACCGGCTACAACGGCCCGCCGAACCCGTCGGTCGTCCGTCACACGGTGCGTGGTCACACGCCGGACGGCCGATGGATGGGATGGTGGTGCGCCATGGGAGGGACTGATCACCGACCCTGACCGGCCGGCACTCCGCCGACCGGCAGGCGGCACTCCCCACCCGACGAAGCGAAACCCCGAACGACGAGAAGGCACCGACTTGGCAACCGACTACGACGCCCCCCGCGACACCGGCGACGGCGGCAGCAACGACGAAAGCATCGAGGCGCTGAAGGGGCGCCGCGACGACAAACAGACTTCCGCGGTCGACGTCGATGTCGAGGCCGTCGAAGGGCTGGAGCTTCCGGGCGCCGACCTGTCCGGAGAGGAACTCACCGTCCAGGTCGTGCCCCTGCAGGAGGACGAGTTCACCTGCATGACCTGCTTCCTCGTTCACCACCGCACCCAGCTCGCCGGCACCGACAAGAACGGCCGGCCCGTCTGCCGCGACTGCGCTCCCTGATCGCGGCAGGGAGCGGTCGAACCGGCCGCACCCCGATCGGCGCACGGCCCGGGCGCCACGCGTGGCGCCCGGCGCGTCGGTCGGGATGCGGCCGGGGTGCGCCCGAGGGCGAGGAGTCGGACATTCTGGCGGAAACCGCCTGCCGACTCTGGCGTTCGTGCACGCACCAGGCTGATAATCAGAGCGAAATCAGGCGCTCCGGCTGCGCCTGTCCGGCCAAGGGGCAGTGAGAACCATGGACGAGCTCGGTCGGGTCGGATGGTTGACCGTCGGTGTCGCCGGCATGGCGCTGGCGGGAACCGCCCGTGCCGTGAGCCAGGCGGGCCGCATCGCGCGCGGCCTGCTGCAGTCGCCCCCGGCGCAGGCCGACGGCACCCCGGCGGCGGGCGGCCCGGACGCGCAGGCCGACGGCGGACCGGGCGGCTGGATCCTGCTCGCCGCCCTGCTCCTGGCCGCCGGCGCCGCCTATCACGCCGTGACCGGAGCCGAAGCGGTGGTGAAGGAGATCCTGCACGGCCCGGCCCGCTGACCGGCCGCGCCAACGCGACACCGCCGTCACGTACGGCTCGGAGGCCGAACGCCGTCGTCCCCGTCGGGCAGGTGCGGGTCGGGGGCCGGGCACTCGCGGTGCGAGAGGCCCCAGACGTTGACCTTGTCGAGGATCAGATCGGCGAGCGGTGGGGAGTCGTAGCTCTCCCGGTCCGTGAAGGTGAAGCTCACCCGCACGTCCTCGGCCGGTTCGGTCACCAGGGAACGCTGGTCGGGGAGGCCCGGGTACTCCACGGTCCCCCACCGGCAGCCCGCCCCGACGAGCGCGGCCGTCAGGTGCGACTCGGTGATGCGGGAGTCGACGGTGCGCAGCCCGGCGGGGCCGGGGATCTCCAGTTCCCGGTGCCAGGCCGGGACGATCATCGAGTCCACCCGGCGACAGCGGCAGACGACCAACTGGATGCTGCCGTAGCCGAACCACCGGGGCCAGCGCTCCTGCGAGTACACCCGGCCGCCGGCCCCCGGCTCGCCGTACACCGCCGCCAGGTCCCCGAGCGCGGCACCGTAGTGCAGTGCACCCAGCCGTCCCGTTCCGGCCAGGACGGCCAGTTCCCCCACCAAGTCCATGCGGTCGATCATCGCACCTCTCCGGCGGGCCACCGTACGGGGTGACGTCCGGTGGGCGGAAATTCGGGCGACGTCCCGGTCGGCGGGTCGTTAGCGTGCGGCACATGCGTGCGCTGAGCGACTCCGAGATCCGCGGATCCTTCGTCAACTGCTCGAAGGGCGAGGCCCGTCGGCTGCCGGTGCCCCGCGACCTGGCCGGCCTGCCCTGGCCGGACCTGGACTTCCTCGGCTGGCGGGACGGCGGCGCACCCGACCGGGCCTACCTGGTCGCCGACCGGGCGGACGGTCCGGTCGGCATCACCCTGCGGGTGCCGACGGGCCCGCGCCGCAGTCTGACCCGCACCAACGTGTGCTCGCTCTGCATCACCTCGCACGCCGGTTCCGGGGTGGCGCTGCTGGCTGCCCGCCGGGCCGGCGAGGCCGGCCGGGAGGGCAACACGGTCGGCACCTACGTCTGCGCCGACCTGGCCTGCTCGCTGTACGTCCGCGGCCTGAGGAAGTCCGCCCTGGTGACCCGGCCCGACGAGTCACTGCCGTTGGAGGAGCAGATCGCCCGGCTGACGGGGCGCCTGGACGATTTCCTCACGAAGGTGCTCGCGAGCTGACCGGGGCCCGTCCGGACCTCCGTGGCCGCCGGGCGTCACCAGCCGCCCTCGAACAGCGCGAGCAGTGCCGGGGCGGCGTCCGAGGCGGTGGCCGTGTTGGCCACGGCCACCACGGAGACGAGCAGTGCCGAGCAGCAGGCCAGCAACCCGAAGGCCGCCGGCAGACGCCGCCCGCGCCGGTCGTCCGCGCGGGTGGCGGCGAACCGGCGCCACGCCACCGCGGCGAGGACGGCCAGCAGCACCGCCACGCAGCCGGCGATCACGGCCATCGCCAGGTGGTACCGGGAGAAGTCGTCCACCATCACCCCGAGCGCGGGCACACATCCGGCAGCCGGGGGATCCGCCAGCTGCTCGCGGACCTGGCCGAGCGCACCGGCCAGCTCCGGGTCACGGGAGCCGTTCAGCAGCGGGAGCAGGGAGGCGAACGGCGCCACCGCGCCCTGGATGTTGGCCATCACCAGCAGCGCGGAGGCCGCCGCCAGCACCGTGGCCGCCACGGCACCCGCACCCGAGGTGATGCGTCCCGCGCGCCCGTTCCCGGGGGCCGTGCCGCGCGCACAGGCCCGCCACAGCCTGACCGCGAGCACGGCCAGGACCGCCAGCAGCGCCGCCGCGACCACGGCCTTGACCACGTGGTAGCGGAACCAGTACTCCACCACCTGCTCCAGGCGCGGCGGCAGCTCCGGCGCGCCGGAGCGCCAGTACCCGGTGAAGGCCTCGCCGAACGCCACGGCCAGTGCGCCCCGGTCGGCGTACCCCGTTCCCGTCGAGGTCCCCGCCAGGAGCCGCGGCGCGACGACGAACGCCACGGCCAGTGTCACCACAGCACCGCCGAACAGTGCGACCGTCCGCCCGGACACCGGCACCGCCCTCGGCGCGACCACAGGACTGCTCATGGAACTCCCTTCCCCGGTCATCACCAGCAGGGACGCCGCACCCCGCCCAGGGGTTCGCCCGGCCGGGCGCCGGCCCTGCTGCGCCGCGTCGGGCACCGCTAAGGCCGGGTGGAGGCGTGCCTCATGCCCCGGGGATCAGCGGTATTCGCAGAGGTAGGCGGTCTCGCCGTCGACCTTGAGGTCGAAGGCGCTGTTGCCCGGGACGTCGAACCGGGTGCCGGCGGCGAAGGTCTCCCAGCCGTCGGCGCCGGGCAGCTTCACGGTCAGGGCGCCGCTGATCACGTGCATGGTCTCCGGGGCGGCGGTGTCGAACCTGTACTCGCCCGGGGCCATGACACCGATGGTCGCCGGCCCGTGCTCCTGCTTGAAGGCGATCGACTTGACGGTGCCGTCGAAGTACTCGTTGACCGTGAACATGGGCATCCCCCTCGGGGAACGGGCGGGAACGAGCGGGCCGCTCGCCGCGTGCTGGGTGTCGGCACGGGAAAGCTACAGGTGGCGCCGTCGGGGCCGTCGATCCGTCTCGCCCCGCGGAACAGGTGCGCGCAGGTGTGATCCGCTCGCGACCACGGCTCAGGTGTAGGCCGCCGTGTCCCGCACCTCACCGAACCGGGGAAAGATCCTCTCCACCGTGAAGTCGTGCTCGTCGGCGGCGAAGCCGGACATCGCGTCGGCGACGAACTCCAGCTCGTAGCCGTGGTCGCTCGCGGCCCGGGCCGTGGACTCGACCCCCATCGTGGTGACCAGCCCGGCGAGCACCAGCGTGTCCACGCCCCGCTCGCGCAACCGCTCGTGCAGGTCGGTGCCGTGGAACGCACCGACGGTGCGTTTGACGACCTCGATGTCGCCGGGCCGGACCAGACCGTCGGCGAAGCCGCTGCCCGGCGGCTGCTCGGGGGTGTTCGGCCGCTCGACCCGGACCAGTACCACCGGGCGGCCGCCCGCCCTGAACGCCTCGGCCAAGCGGCGGCAGCGCGTCAGCACCTCGTCGCCGGAGTGCGGGGCGAGGGGCAGGGCGATGATGCGTGGCATCAGGTCGACGAGGATCAGCGCAGAGGTCACGGAGTCGATCGTAGGCCAGGACCCGAGGCCGCCCTCCGTCGGCGGTACCAACGGGCGGGCGTTCCGGGCTCGTTCGTCCGGCCGTTCGTCCGACTGCCCGTCAGGTGTCCGTCAGGTGCCGTCCGCTGCTCCGGCTGCCGCTCCGGCCGCCGAACAACTCGGCTGCGGTCGGCGGTACGCCGCGACTAGCCTGGCGGCCTCTACGGACCACAGGAGGTCACGGTGCTGGTCATGCCCGGGCGGCGGACGTCGACGATGGAGCTGCTGGCCGTCGAGGCGGCCGGTCGTGGGATGGAGGTCCGGGCGGCTGAGGACCTCGGCCCGGTGCCCGGTCCGGCGCATTGGTACGGCGGGCCGCTCGCGGGTGCGCGGCTGGCGGGCCGGCTCGGGTTCGCACTGCTCGAACCGGTGGACGACTGGCTCGCCGAGCTGCCGGAGGAGTTCACCGGCCGGGACGTCCGCTCGGCGACCGTCGCGGACGCGCGGGCGCTGGAACGGCCGACGTTCGTCAAGCCGCCGCGCGACAAGTCCTTCCCGGCGGCCGTCTACGCCGACGGCTCCCGGCTGCCCGCGGACCTGGACCCGGCGACGCCGGTGCTGCTCTCCGAGGTGGTGACCTTCGCGGCCGAGTACCGGCTGTTCCTGCTGGACGGGCGGATCGCCGCGGCGAGCCGGTACGCGGTGTTCGGCCGGCTCGACCCGCACCCGCTGCACACGGACGCGACGGACCGCGCCGACCGGGCCACCGCCGGGGAGATCGCCGAGTTCGTCGACCGGCTGGTGGCCGCGGCCGGGCAGAGCCTGCCGAGCGCCGTCGTCCTGGACGTCGGGCAGCTGCTCGACCCCTACCGCCCGGGCCACCGCTGGGCCGTGGTGGAGGCCAACATGGCCTGGTTCTCCCACGCCTACGCCGCCGATCCGGCCCGGGTGCTGGACGTGGTGCTGCGGGCGGCGGGGCCGCGTGAGCGGGTACGGCCGGACGATCTGGCGTTCGTCCGGCACTGATCCGGTCCGAGTGACGACGGGGTGCCGGCCACCCGGGCGCCGCCCCTCCGCCCCGCCGCCCAGCCGGGACGGTGGGACGGTGGGTCAGACGACGGCGAGCCGGTCCACCAGCAGGTCCACCCTCCGTTCGGCGTCCTCCGGCAGCAGCCGGCCGGCCCGGGTCAGGGTCGCGATGCCGTGCAGCGACGCCCAGAACACCTCGGTGAACAGCCCCGGCTGGACGCCGTCCCCGGCGACCTCGCCCAGGGTCTCCATCAGCGCGGCGAAGGCGTCCTTCAGCGGCGCCGGGGTGTCCTCCTGCGCGTACGCCAGACCGCCGTCGAGCTGGAACAGGGCGTCGTAGACCGCCGGGTTGCGCTCGGCGAAGGCGAGGTAGGCACGGGCGAGGGCGGCGACCCGCTGCCAGGCGGGTGCCGCGGCCTCGGTGCCGAGCTCCAGCAGCACGGTGACCGGTGTGCCGGGCGGGTCCGGGGCCCGTCCGGCCGTGGGGGCGGCCCATGCTGCGGGGGCGGCGAAGGTGACGAGGGCGAGCGCGAGGGCTGCGGGCGTACGCACGGGTGCGGTCTCCCCGGCAGGGGTGGCCTGATCGTGCGGCCGCCCGCACCGCGCGGACGTCGATCCCCCTCCCGACGGCCCAAATTAGGATCATCGCGCCGGGCAGGGCGAGCCGCTTCGCTCGTCGGGGGCCACTGTGCACTCGTCCGGGTGACGGTGCGTCAGTCTTTCGGCCCAGTGCGGCGTCAGCCCAGGTGGTGGCCCGTCACCCCGCCGTTGTCGCGGCGGTCCAGGGCGCGCTGCAGGGCGTCGGCGGCGGAGCGCGGGGTCTGCTCGGCGCGCCGGCGGCGGCGCGGAGCGGGGGCGACGGGGGTGGCGGGGGCGTGGCGGTCTGCGGTGTGGGGCATACCGGCTCCTTGGTGCGTGCGCCAGCTGCAGGGCGCGAAGAACGGGGAGGGTGGGTACGCCGGGCAGGGATCGCCTGCCGGTACGCGTACGGGCCGCACGGGCCGTCACCCTGGGCTTGCAGGGGTGGCTCACCGTATGGCCCTTCCACGGTACGACGGCCGGCCGTGGATGTCTGCACGAATAGTTGGATTTCCTAGTATCTGAGACGCGGGCGCCTGCCGACGGCCCGTCCGGGGCCCGGAAAACGCCCGGGCCCGGACCGCCGTGGCGGTCCGGGCCCAGGTCAGCGGCCTGAGGGAGGCTCAGCCGAGGTTCACCGCACGGGCGAACTTGGCGCCGATCTCGGCGGCGATGGCGTTCAGCACGTCCTGCGAGATCTCGCTGTCGACGGTGATCGAGGCGAGCGCGCCGGAGCCGTCCCGGGCGACCTGCATGCCGGCGATGTTGATGCCGGCGTCGCCGAGGATGCGGCCGAGGGTGCCGACCACGCCGGGGCGGTCCTCGTAGGTGAAGAAGGCCATGTGGTCGGTGAGCGCCACGTCCACGTCGAAGCCGTCGACGCCGACGATCTTCTGGGTCTGCTTCGGGCCGGAGAGCGTGCCCGAGATCGCCACCTCCTCGCCGTTGGCGAGGGTGCCGCGGACGGTGATGACGTTGCGGTGCTCGGGCGACTCGCTGGAGGTCGTCAGCCGGACCTCGACGCCGCGCTCCTGGGCGAACAGCGGGGCGTTGACGTAGGACACCGTCTCGGCCACCACGTCCTCGAACACGCCCTTCAGCGCGGAGAGTTCGAGCACCTTGACGTCGTGCTGGGTGATCTCGCCGCGGACCTCGACGTCGAGGCGGACGGCGACCTCGCCGGCCAGCGCGGTGAAGATCCGGCCGAGCTTCTCGGCGAGCGGCAGGCCCGGGCGGACGTCCTCGGCGATGACACCGCCCTGGACGTTGACCGCGTCCGGCACCAGCTCGCCGGCGAGCGCGAGGCGCACCGACCGGGCGACGGCGATGCCGGCCTTCTCCTGGGCCTCGTCGGTGGAGGCGCCCAGGTGCGGGGTGGCCACCACGTTGTCGAAGGCGAACAGCGGCGAGTCGGTGCACGGCTCCTTGGCGTACACGTCCAGGCCGGCGCCGGCCACCCGGCCGTCGCGCAGGGCGCTGGCGAGCGCGGCCTCGTCGACGATGCCGCCGCGGGCGGCGTTGACGATGCGCACGGTCGGCTTGACCTTGTGCAGCGCCTCGTCGCCGATCAGGCCGATGGTCTCCGGGGTCTTGGGGAGGTGGACGGTGATGAAGTCCGAGACCTCCAGCAGCTCCTCCAGGGAGACCAGCTTGACGCCCATCTGGGCCGCGCGGGCGGCCTGGATGTAGGGGTCGTAGGCGACGATCTTCATGCCGAAGGCGGACATCCGCTGGGCGACCAGCACGCCGATCCGGCCGAGGCCGACCACGCCGAGCACCTTCTCGGAGAGCTCGACGCCGGTGTACTTGTTGCGCTTCCACTCGCCCTGCTTGAGCGCGGCGTTGGCCGGCGCGATGTTGCGGGCGACGGAGATCAGCAGGCCGCAGGCGAGCTCGGCGGCGGTGACGATGTTGGAGGTCGGCGCGTTGACGACCATCACGCCGGCCTTGGTGGCGGCGGAGACGTCCACGTTGTCCAGGCCGACGCCGGCGCGGGCGACGACCTTGAGCTTCTTGGCGGCGGCCAGCGCCTCGGCGTCCACCTTGGTGGCGGAGCGGATGAGGATCGCGTCCACGTCGGCGATCGCGGTCAGCAGCTCGGTGCGGTCCGCGCCGTTGCACTGGCGGATCTCGAAGTCCGGGCCCAGGGCGTCGACGGTGGCGGGAGACAGCTCTTCGGCGATGAGTACTACGGATTTGCTCACGACAGTGTGTCCTTAACTGTCCGGTTCGCCCCGGCACGAAGGTGGCGTGACCAGCGGGGGAAGGTGGCATGCCGCGTAGCTAGACGCACGACGCTGTGGGCCTGACGCGCACTCGGAAGTGTATCGGCGGGCTTCGGGACGGGCTGCTCCCGTCCGGAGAAATCACCCGGACGGGAACAGCCGACTTGTACAAGGGGGATGACCCCCCGGAGGTGCTTACGCCTCCTCGTCGACCCAGCTCATCAGCTTGCGCAGCTTCTTGCCGGTGGTCTCCAGCAGGTGGTCGGCGTCGGCGTTCTTGTACTCGTTGTACTTCGGCAGACCGGCCTTGTACTCGGCGATCCAGGTGTTGGCGAAGGTGCCGTCCTGGATCTCCTCCAGGACCTTCTTCATCTCGGCCTTGGTGTCGGCGGTGATGATGCGGGGGCCGGTGACGTAGTCGCCCCACTCGGCGGTCTCGGAGACCGACCAGCGCATCTTCTCCAGGCCGCCCTCGTACATCAGGTCGACGATGAGCTTCAGCTCGTGCAGGCACTCGAAGTAGGCGATCTCCGGCTGGTAGCCGGCCTCGACCAGGGTCTCGAAACCGGCCTTGACCAGGGCGGCGGTGCCACCGCAGAGGACGGCCTGCTCACCGAACAGGTCGGTCTCGGTCTCCTCGGTGAAGGTGGTCTTGATGACGCCGGCCTTGGTGCCGCCGATGCCCTTGGCGTACGACAGGGCCAGCGCGAAGCCGTTGCCGGTGGCGTCCTGCTCGACGGCCACGATGCACGGGACGCCGCGGCCCTCCTCGTACTGGCGGCGGACCAGGTGGCCCGGGCCCTTCGGGGCGACCATGCAGACGTCGACGTCCGCCGGGGGCTTGATGAAGCCGAAGCGGATGTTCAGGCCGTGGCCGAAGAACAGGGCGTCGCCCGCCTTCAGGTTCGGCGCGATGGACTCCTCGTAGACGTCGGCCTGGATCGGGTCCGGCACCAGGATCATGATGACGTCCGCCTCGGCGGCGGCCTCGGCCGGGGTCACCACGCGCAGGCCGGCCTCCTCGGCGACGGCCTTGGACTTGGAGCCCTCCTTCAGGCCGACGCGGACGTCCACGCCCGAGTCGCGCAGGGACAGCGCGTGGGCGTGGCCCTGGCTGCCGTAGCCGATGACCGCGACCTTGCGGCCCTGGATGATGGACAGGTCGGCGTCGTCTTCGTAGAACAGCTCGGCCACGGGGGCACATCTCCTTGCAGTGATGGTGATGCCGGGTGGTGCGGTCTCCACCGTAGGTGACCCGGCGGGGGTTCGGGGGCGGTGCTTCAGGGGGTGAGACGGCGCGCCCGCGCGGCGCGCCGGTGCCGCTACGCGCTGCGGTCGAGGGCGCGCAGCGAGCGGTCGGTGATCGATCGGGCGCCCCGCCCGATCGCCACCAGGCCGGACTGCACGAGCTCCTTGATGCCGTACGGCTCCAGCATGCGCAGCATGGCCTCCAGCTTGTCGGAGCTGCCGGTGGCCTCGATGGTCACGGCGTCCGGCGAGACGTCGACGGTCTTGGCGCGGAAGAGCTGGACGATCTCGACGATCTGCGAGCGGGACTCGGCGTCGGCGCGGACCTTGACCAGGACCAGCTCGCGCTGGACGGCCTGGCTCTGGTCGAGCTCGACGATCTTTATCACGTTGACCAGCTTGTTGAGCTGCTTCGTCACCTGCTCCAGCGGCAGGTCCTCGACGTTGACGACGATCGTCATCCGGGAGATGTCCGGGTGCTCGGTCGGGCCGACGGCGAGGGAGTCGATGTTGAAGCCCCGGCGGGAGAACAGCGAGGCGATCCGGGCGAGCACGCCCGGCTTGTTCTCGACCAGGACGGAGAGGGTGTGCTTGGACATGGCGGTCATGGGCTCTCTATCGGTTGGTCGGGGCCGTCAGTCGAGGTCGTCGCCGAAGTCGGGCCGGACGCCCTTGGCGAACTGGATCTCGTCGTTGCTGGTGCCGGCGGCCACCATCGGCCACACCATGGCGTCCTGGTGGACGATGAAGTCGATGACGACCGGGCGGTCGTTGATCTCCATCGCCTGCTCGATGACGGCGTCCAGGTCCTCCGGGCGCTCGCAGCGCAGGCCGACGCAGCCCATCGCCTCGGAGAGCAGCACGAAGTCGGGGATCCGGGTGCCGTTGGCCGGCGGCTCCTTGCCGTCGTGCTCCGGGCCGGAGTGCAGCACGGTGTTGGAGTAGCGCTGGTTGTAGAAGAGCGTCTGCCACTGGCGGACCATGCCGAGCGAGCCGTTGTTGATGACCGCGACCTTGATCGGGATGTTGTTCAGGGCGCAGGTGACGAGCTCCTGATTGGTCATCTGGAAGCAGCCGTCGCCGTCGATCGCCCAGACGGCGGTGTCGGGCTTGCCGGCCTTGGCGCCCATGGCGGCCGGGACGGCGTAGCCCATGGTGCCCGCGCCGCCGGAGTTGAGCCAGGTGGCCGGCTTCTCGAAGCGGATGAACTGGCTGGCCCACATCTGGTGCTGGCCGACGCCCGCGGCGTAGATGGCGTCCGGTCCGACCAGCTGGCCGATCCGCTCGATGACCTGCTGGGGCGACAGCTCGCCGGCGGGGGCGGGCTCGTAGCCCAGCGGGTAGGTGCGCTTCCACTCGTCGAGCTTGGCCCACCAGTCGGCGTAGTCGCCCTTGTGGCCGGCGTCGTACTCGGCCTGGACGGCGACGATGAGGTCGGCGATGACCTCGCGGGCGTCCCCGACGATCGGGACGTCGGCGGGCCGGTTCTTGCCGATCTCGGCCGGGTCGATGTCGGCGTGGACGACCTTGGCGTAGGGGGCGAAGCTGTCCAGCTTGCCGGTGACGCGGTCGTCGAAGCGGGCGCCGAGGGTGAAGAGCAGGTCGGCCTTCTGCAGGGCGGTGACGGCCGGGACGGAGCCGTGCATGCCGGGCATGCCGAGGTGCTGCGGGTGGCTGTCGGGGAAGACGCCGATCGCCATCAGGGTGGTGACGACCGGGGCGCCGGTCAGCTCGGCGAGGATCCGCAGCTCGGCGCTGGCCTGCGCCTTGAGCACGCCGCCGCCGACGTAGAGCACCGGGCGCTTGGCGTTCACCAGCATCTTCGCGGCCTCGCGGATCTGCTTGGCGTGCGGCTTGGTGACCGGGCGGTAGCCGGGCAGCGAGGTCTCGACCGGCCAGCGGAAGACCGTGGTGGCCTGCAGGGCGTCCTTGGCGACGTCGACCAGGACGGGGCCGGGGCGGCCGGTGGCGGCGATGTGGAAGGCCTCGGCGATCACGCGGGGGATCTCGGCCGGGTCGGTCACCAGGAAGTTGTGCTTGGTGATCGGCATGGTGATGCCGCAGATGTCCGCCTCCTGGAAGGCGTCCGTGCCGATCGCCTTGGAGGCGACCTGGCCGGTGATCGCGACGACGGGGACGGAGTCCATGTAGGCGTCGGCGAGCGGGGTGACCAGGTTGGTGGCGCCCGGGCCGGAGGTGGCCATGCAGACGCCGACGCGGCCGGTGGCCTGCGCGTAGCCGGTGGCGGCGTGGCCGGCGCCCTGCTCGTGGCGGACCAGGATGTGGCGCACCTTGGTGGAGTCCATCAGCGGGTCGTACGCGGGGAGGATCGCGCCGCCGGGGATGCCGAAGACCGTGTCGGCCCCTACGGCCTCGAGGGAGCGGATGAGCGACTGCGCTCCGGTCATCGTCTCGACGGTGGTCTGCTGACCCGGAGCGTGGGCTGCCGGGGTGTCCCCGCGGCGGGGGGATGCGGCGTGCTCAGTCATCTGCCTGTCTCTTCTCGGGTTCTGCCGGCCCGGGCAGTTGAGGGTCCTGCCGTGCGTCGGACCGGTAAGCCGGCTCTGCCCCAATCGTCCCGATTTGCGGCGCTTGGGGCCAGTGGTCTTGCAGGGATGGAACGGTTCGCGTGCAACAAAAAACCCCTCGTGCCCAGGGCATGCGAGGGGTGGCGCGTCGGTCTCTCTGATGTGGAGCACACGGGCCCACTCAGCCGACGCGCCCGCCAAGTACGAGAATTCGGGTGCGCATGGCACCGACCTTCCTCCCCCTCGACGGGGGGTGTCAAGCTGGTGGGACGGAGGTCTCACCATGCGGACCCCCGGACGGACCCCCCACGGTGTGGCGTTCCGGCAGGTCGGAGGGGGTGTGATGGTGCCCCGGCCGACCCGGCGCGGCCTCGGCCCGGCCACCCGCCCGGGTGTCCGCGGCGAGGTGCGGACGGCGCCCGGACGCCGACCCGGCCGGCCGCGGCACCGGGTACGAGCGGCGGGCCAGCGCCCGGCGCAGCCGCGGCTCGTCCAGCGGCGGCGCGAAGACCGGGCCCTGCGCCTGGCGGCAGCCGAGCTCCTGCAGCACCACGGCCTGCCGCGGGTGGTCCACCCCGTCGGCGGCGGTCACCAGGCCGAGGTCCCGGCCGAGCCGCAGCGCGTGCCCGACCAGCGCCCGGGCGAGGGCGGAGTCGGCGACCTCCTGGACGAGGCTGCGGTCGAGCCCGAGGGTGTCCAGCGGCAGCCGGGCCAGCGCCCCGAGCGAGCCGCCGCCCGCACCGAAGCCGCCGACCGCGGTGGACACCCCGAGGCGGCGCAGCGCGGAGAGCCTGCGGGCCACCTCGTCGGCGGTGCGGTCCGGGCCCGTCCTGGCCAGTTCGACCACCAGCAGCTCGGGGGGCAGGCCGCTCTCGCGCAGCGCGGCGGCGACCGTCTCGTACAGGCCGGGGGCGCAGATCCGCTCGGCGGTGAGCCGGACCCGGACGGGTACCGAGCCGGCCCGGTCGCGGCGGCGGGCGGCGGCCGCGGTGACCGCCTCCTGGAGCAGCCAGCGGGCGAACCGGGCGGCCGCGTCGCCGGGCTCGGCGGTGCGCAGGAACTCGGTGGGGGTGAGCAGCAGGCCCTGTGCGGAGCGCCAGCGGGGCTGGGCGTCGAGGCCGACGACCACGCCGGTGGCGAGGTCCACCACGGGCTGGTGGAGCAGGGTGAAGCCGCCCTCGCGGACGGCGGTGCGCAACCGCGCCTCCAGTTCGCTGCGGCGCTCGACCTCGGCCCGCATGCCGGGCCGGTAGAGCACCACCCGGCCCTTGCCCCGGGACTTGGCGCGGTACATCGCGAGGTCGGCGTTGCGCATGAGCTCGTCGGTGGCGGCCTTGGGGTCGGGGCCGTGGCCGGGCGAGGCGAAGGCGATGCCGATGCTGGCGGCGACGCCGAGCTCCGCGCCGCCGATCCAGTACGGCTCGGAGAGCGCGGCGCGGACCCGCTCGGCGAGGTCGCGGACGCGCTCCGGGCCGAGCCGGCCGCAGACCAGCACGGCGAACTCGTCGCCGCCGAAGCGGGCCACGGTGTCGCCGGAGCGCACCGCGCGGCGCAGCCGGCCGGCGGCCTGGACGAGCAGTTCGTCGCCGGCCTGGTGGCCGACGGTGTCGTTGACGGCCTTGAAGCCGTCGAGGTCGAGGAAGAGGACGGCGACGCCGTCCCGGTCGCCCGCCCGGCCGTCCGAACCGCCCGCGCCCGAACCGCCCGAGCCCGGGCCTCCGGGGCCGGGGGCGCCGTCGGGGCCGCCGGCCCCCAGGGCCGCGCCGAGCCGCTGGACGAACAGCGCCCGGTTGGGCAGGTCGGTGAGCGGGTCGTGGAAGGCGTTGTGCTGCAGCTGGGCCTGGAGGGCGACCCGCTCGGTGACGTCGCGGCTGTTGAGGATCAGTCCGTCGCGGTGCCGGTTGAGGGTGGACTCCACGTGCAGCCACTCGCCGGTGCCGGAGCGGATGCGGCACTCGACCCGGGCGGAGGGCTCGGTGCTCTCGGCGAGGCCGGGCAGGTGGCTGCGGGCGAGGAAGCGGCGGACCTCGCGGAGCACCCGTTCGACGTCCTCGGGGTGGACCAGGTCGAGCAGGTTGCCGCCGACCAGGTCCTCCGGGTCGCGGGAGTACACGCCGAGGGCGGCGGGGCTGACGTAGGACAGCTCGCCGTCGGCGGCGGCGATCATGATGACGTCGCTGGAGCCCTGCACCAGGGAGCGGAAGTGTGCCTCCTTGTGGGCGAGCTCCTGGGCGAGCGAGAGGTTGTCGAGCAGCATCACGCCCTGCCGCACGATCAGCGCGAGGCCGACGGTGCAGGCGGCGGCCAGTACCACCCGGTCGACGGGGTGGCCGTCGCCGAGGGCGTTGTAGAGGATGCCGGCGGTGCAGACGGCGGCCGCGGCGTACGGGGTGAGCGCGCTGAAGGTGGAGGCGACCCGGCGCCGGGGCAGGCCGCCGGCCGAGGGGTGCTCGCGGGAGGAGCGGCGGGCGTCCGGGGACCACGGGGCCCAGGCGAGCAGCAGGCTGCCGGCGAACCAGCCGGCGTCGAGCAGTTCGCCGGAGTGGTAGCTGTTGCGCAGTTCGGGGGCGGTGAACAGGGCGTCGCAGACCACGGTGACGGCGAGCGCGAGCATCGCGGTGTGGACGGCCGCCCGGTTGCCGTCCCGGCGCCGGAAGCGCAGCCCGACGACCAGGCTGACCAGCAGGATGTCCATCACCGGGTAGGCGAGGGCGAGCGCGACCTCCATCGGGTCGCCGGACTGGCCCTGGGCGGTGCGGCCGAGCGCGAGGCTCCAGCTGAGGGTGAACAGCGAGCCGGCGACCAGCCAGCCGTCCAGCAGCAGGCAGAACCAGCCGGCCAAGGTGCGCGGGCGCTGGGCGAGCACCAGCAGGCCGGTGATGGCGAGCGGGGCGAACAGCAGGAAGGCGTAGTCGGCGGGCGAGTCCTGCGGCAGCGGGGTGCGCAGCACGACCTCGTACCAGCCCCAGGCGCCGTTGCCGAAGGCGACCACGGCGGAGGCCAGGCCGAAGAGCAGCCAGGCGGACCGGGCCGGGCCGCCGACCCGGAAGCCGTGCACCAGACAGGAGAGGGCGGCCGCGGCGGCGGCCGCGGCGAGGCCGAAGTCACCCATGACCAGGGAGACTTCGCGGGAGCCCCAGCCGAGGGCGGCGCCGGTGGTGTAGCCGGCGCCGAGCAGGACGAGCAGGACGGCCGGGGCCCCGATGCGGCGCGCGGGCCGACCGGGCCGGCCGGGTCTCGCGGAGCGGCGGCCTCGGACGGTGCGGCAGAGGCGTGCGCGGGAGCGCGGAGCGGGCGCGGAGCTCGATCCGGCAGCCGCCCCGGAGGCCGGTGCGGGGGCCGGGACCTCGGCGGGCAGCACCGCATCGGTGGAGTTCACTCGACATCTCCCCCTCCGGCCCGGGGCTCGTCCGTGCCCGGACCACGGCTGTGCGGCGGCGCGGCCGCGCGATCTGACGCCACGTCAACATCATGTCGCGGGGGGCCCGTTCCGCTCTGCCGTACCGGTGTTCCCGCTCGGGACACTACACCACTGCCGTCACTCAACGGCACGTGCATTCAACTTAGAGTAATGAGCGGACGCCCGGCGGCAGCGCTGGTCCAGTCCTTCCGGTGGGTGTCGGCGGCGCACGGTCGAGGGGCGCGCGCTCACACGCGCCCCTCGCGCCCCCCGTTCGGCCGATCCTCCGTCAGCCGCGCCGACGGGCCCCGGGCCTCTCCTCCGGGACCTACACGGCCGTCTCCGCCTCGAAGAGCCGCAGCCGGTGGGCGACCGCCGCCGCCTCGCCGCGGCCGCTCACGCCGAGCTTGGCGAGGATGTTGGAGACGTGCACGCTGGCGGTCTTCGGCGAGATGTACAGCTCCTCGGCGATCTGCCGGTTGGTGCGGCCGAGGGTGAGCAGCCGCAGCACGTCCCGCTCGCGCGGGGTGAGGCCGAGTTCCGGCCCGTCGTCGGCGGCGGTCCGTGAGCCGTCTCGGGCCTCGGCCCGCTCGGCGGTCAGCCGGGCGCGCCCGGCCAGGTGCGCGACCTCCGACTCCAGGTACCGGTCGCCGCTCGCCCGGGCGGTGTCGGCGGCCTCCTCCAGCAGGGCGCGCGCCTCGTCCCGGCGGCCCGCCGCGGCCGCGCTCTCGGCGGCCCGCAGCAGGGCCAGCGCCAGCGGGCCGGGCAGGCCCACCGGGCGCAGCAGCCCGATCGCCTCGGCCCAGTGCCGGCGGGCGTCGCGGCCCTCGGCGCGGGCGAGCTCGCCGTCCAGCAGGCGCACCCAGGCCCGGTGCAGCGGGACCTGCGGTTCGAGCCGGCCGGCGGCCTCGGCGATCCGCCGCAGCACCACCGGGCGGCCGAGGTCGGCGGCGGGCAGGCCGTGCGAGTCGGCCTCCGCGCCGGCGCCGTGCACGAGCAGCGGCAGCATCAGCGCCTCGTGGCCGGTGGTGAGCTCGATGTCGAGCGTGGCGAGCAGTTCCGACCGGGCGGCGAGCGGCCTGCCCTGCCGGGCGTGGATCCGCACCGCGAGCATCGCGGAGGGCAGGACGTTCTGCGGCTGGCGGGCGAGGTCCGCCGCGCGGGCCCGCCGGTTGAGCTCCGCGGCGGAGTCCAGGTCGCCCGCCAGGAAGCTGAGCTCGCCGCGGAGCCGGTCGAGGAACTCGTGGTACGGGTCGAGCGGCGGCCCGTACTCCCAGGCGTCGAGGGTCGCGGCGGCCTCGGCGCAGCGGCCGAGGGCGGTGAGCGCCTCCACCAGGTTGCCGGTGAGGCAGCCGCCGGCGGTGCCGAGCAGGCCGGTGCGGCCGGCGACCTGGAGGCCCTCGCGGGCGCGGTCCAGGGCCTCCGCGGAGCGGCCGAGGCTCTGCATCAGGCAGGACAGGTTGTTGAGGCCGCGGCAGAGCACGTCGGCGGCGCCGAGTTCGCGGGCCCGGCCGATGGCGTCGGTGAGCAGGGCGATGGCGCGTTCCGGCTCGCCGAACTCGCTGTAGAGGCCCGCCAGGGTGATCCGGGCGTGCTGTTCGACGGCGTCGGCGCCGACCTCGCGGGCGATCCCGGCGGCCTGTTCGGCGACGGCCATGTGGGAGCGGTCGGGGTGGCCCAGCATGCCCTGGGCGGCCTCCATCGCCAGCACCTCGGCCTGGACGGCGGACGGGCCGAGTCCGGACACCAGCCGGTAGGCGTACTGGATCTCGCCGCCGTCGGGGCGTTCCAGGTGCCCGCAGGTCTTGGCGAGCTGCACCCGGAACCACCCCGCGCGGGCGGGTTCGGTGTCCTCGTCGAGCAGGTCCAGGGCGCGCCGCACGAGCGTGACCGCGCGGTCCCAGTCGCCGCTGCGGCGGGCCGCGACGACGGCCTCCGCCAGCACGTCGACCAGTTGCAGCCCGGCGCAGCCGGGCTCGTGCGCCTCGCCGGTGCAGCCGCAGGAGGGGTAGGTCTCGGTCCGGTCGTAGGGGCGGACGGGGGTGCTGCGGACGCCGTCCGGCACCTCGTCCCACAGTTCCAGGACGCGTTCCAGCATGCGCAGCTGCTCGGCGAAGGCGTTGCGGCGGCGGGCCTGCAGGGCGGCCTCCAGGGCGGTGGGCAGCGCCCGGTCCGCCTCGTGCGCGTGGTACCAGTAGTTGGCCAGCCGGGCCGCGCAGGCCTCGCCGCGGACGAGCCCGGGGTCGGCCTCCAGGACGGCGGCGAAGCGGCGGTTGATGCGGTGCCGTTCGCCGGGCAGCAGGTCGTCGGAGACGGCCTCGCGGACGAGGGCGTGCCGGAAGCAGTAGCCGTCGCCGTCGGTGTCGGGGCGCAGCACGCCGGCGCCGACGGCGGTGCGCAGCGCCTCGATCAGCGCCTCCTCGGGGTCGTCGAGGACGGCGGCCAGCAGGTCGTGCTCGACCCGGGTGCCGCCCTCGGCGGCGATCCGCAGGATCTGCTGGGTGTGGTCGGGCAGGGTCTCCACCCGGACGAGCAGGATGTCGCGGAGGCTGTCCGGGATGCCGGCGGTGCAGCCCTCGCGGGCGGCGGAGGCGAGCTGCTCGACGAAGAACGGGTTGCCCTCGGCACGGCGGTGGATGCGGTCCACCAGGACCCGGTCGGGCGAGGCGACGCCGAGGATGCCGGCCAGCTGGGCGGCGGTCTCGGCCGGCCCGAAGCGTTCCAGTTCCAGCCGCTGGGCGGTGCGCAGCCGTTCCAGTTCGGCCAGGTACGGGCGGAGCGGGTGGCGGCGGTGCAGGTCGTCGCTGCGGTAGGTGGCGAGGACGAGCACCCGGGCGCGGTGCAGGGTGCGGATCAGGTAGGCGAGCAGGTCGCGGGTGGAGCGGTCGGACCAGTGCAGGTCCTCGACGACCAGGACGAGCGTGCGGTCCTCGGCGAGCCGCTCGATCAGCCGGGTGGTGTGGTCGAAGAGCCGGGCGCGGCCGAACTCGTCGTTGGAGCCGGCGTCCGCCTCGCCGAACTCCGGCAGCAGCCGGGCGAGGTGGCCCTCCATGCCGGCCGCGGCCTGTTCGAAGGCGGGGCCGAGTTCGCTGTGCAGCCGGCGCAGCGCGGTGGCCAGCGGGCCGTAGGGCAAGCCCTCGGCACCGACCTCCAGGCAGCCGCCGACCGCGGCGACGGCGGACGGTGCGCCGACGCCGTACAGGAACTCCTCCACCAGGCGGGTCTTGCCGATGCCGGCCTCGCCGCCGACGAGGACGGCCTGGGGCTCGCCCGCTGCGGCCCGGGCCAGCGCGGTGGCGAGGAGCTCGGTCTCACGGCCGCGGCCGACGAAGACAGGGCTGACCGCAATCTGCTCCATGCTGGCGAGCATGGCACAGGATTCGGACACGAACTGAGATGCGGTCCCAGGGAGTGGACGGCCGACGGGGAGGGCGCCGCGGGCGTCCTCCCCCGCGCGGTCCCCGGGGCCGCCCGACATCAGCATCCGGCCGGTCCGGCGGTGCGCAGCGGCGCGGCCACGGGGGCGGCGTGCCGCAGGCTCCGGGCGAACCGGCGCAGTCTGCCGGCCCGCGGTCCGCCGGCCCGTGCGGCCTCGTGTGCCAGCCGCTCGATCCCGGCCCGGTGCTCGAGTTCCCGCTGGCGCTGCAGGAAGAGCTCGTACTCCATCACGGCGGTTCACCTCGTTCTGTCCCGGTTCTGTCGTCCTGGTACCGAGACTCCTCTCCGAGGGGGGCCGGGCACATCGGGAGGCTGCCGGATCTTCCGGGGCCGCCGGGCTCAGACGCCGGGCCCCGGGAACGCAGCAGGCCCGTGCCGGCCCCTTAGTCGGGGCGGGCACGGGCCTGGGGCCGCTCCGAGGTACCTAGGGGTACCTCAGAGCGGGCCGGGCAGGTCCTCAGGCGCCGAGGCGCTCCAGGATGAGGTCCTTGACGCGGGCGGCGTCGGCCTGGCCGCGGGTGGCCTTCATGACGGCGCCGACCAGGGCGCCGACGGCCTGCACCTTGCCGTCGCGGATCTTCGCGGCGACGTCCGGGTTGTCGGCGATCGCCTGGTCGACGGCGGCGCCGAGCGCGGAGTCGTCCGAGACCACGGCGAGGCCGCGCTTGCCGACGACCTCGTCCGGCTCGCCCTCGCCGGCCAGCACGCCCTCGATGACCTGGCGGGCCAGCTTGTCGTTGAGCTTGCCCTCGGCGACGAGCGCGCAGACCCGGGCCACCTGGGCCGGGGTGATCGGCTGGTCGGCGAGCTCGGTGCCGGTCTCGTTGGCGCGCCGGGCGAGCTCGCCCAGCCACCACTTGCGGGCCTGGTCGGCGGGGGCGCCGGCGGCCACGGTCTCCAGGATCGGCTCGACGGCGCCGGCGTTCAGCACCGCCTGCATGTCCTTGTCGGACAGGCCCCACTCGGCCTGCAGCCGGGCCCGGCGGACCCGCGGCAGCTCGGGCAGTGCGGCCCGCAGCTCCTCGACCCACTCCCGGGAGGGCGCGATCGGCACCAGGTCGGGCTCGGGGAAGTAGCGGTAGTCCTCCGCCTCCTCCTTGATCCGGCCCGAGGTGGTGCTGCCGTTCTCCTCGTGGAAGTGGCGGGTCTCCTGGACGATGGTGCCGCCGTCCTGCAGGACGGTGGCGTGCCGCTGGATCTCGAACCGGGCGGCCCGCTCGACGCTGCGCAGCGAGTTGACGTTCTTGGTCTCGCTGCGGGTGCCGAACTTCTCCCGGCCGATCGGGCGCAGCGACAGGTTGACGTCGCAGCGCATCTGACCCTTGTCCATCCGGGCCTCGGAGACGCCGAGGGTGCGGATGAGCTCGCGCAGCTCGGTGACGTACGCCTTGGCGACCTCGGGGGCGCGCTCGCCGGCGCCGACGATCGGCTTGGTGACGATCTCGATCAGCGGGATGCCGGCCCGGTTGTAGTCGAGCAGCGAGTACTCGGCGCCGTGGATGCGGCCGGTGGCACCGCCGACGTGGGTCGACTTGCCGGTGTCCTCCTCCATGTGGGCGCGCTCGATCTCCACGCGGAAGACCTCGCCGTCCTCCAGCTGCACGTCGAGGTAGCCGTTGAAGGCGATCGGCTCGTCGTACTGGGAGGTCTGGAAGTTCTTCGGCATGTCCGGGTAGAAGTAGTTCTTCCGGGCGAACCGGCACCACTCGGCGATCTCGCAGTTGAGGGCGAGGCCGATGCGGATCGCCGACTCCACGCCGATCCGGTTGACGACCGGCAGCGAGCCGGGCAGGCCGAGGCAGGTGGGGCAGGTCTGGGTGTTCGGCTCGGCACCGAGCTCGGTCGAGCACCCGCAGAACATCTTGGTCCTGGTACCCAGCTCGACGTGGACCTCAAGGCCCATCACCGGGTCGTACGAGGCCAGCGCGTCCTCGTACGAGACCAGACTGATGACGCTCACAGCGTTTCCTTCACTTCTTCTTCGAGGTCCGTCAGCCGAGCAGCACGTCGTCGTCGCCGAGCTGGCGGAGCTCGCGGACGAGGAGCGCGGTGCCGGTGATCAGGGCGGCGGCGCCGACCAGGGCGTTGATCAGCTTGAGCGTGTCGTTCTCGGTCCGGGCCTTCTTGACGTCCTTGGCGATGGTGACCGCCCCGAACGCGCTGGTGCCGATGGACAGCCACAGGCCGGGCCTGCTGTGCTTGAAGCCCTTGGCCTTCTCGATCCTGCTCACAGTGCCGGTGCCTCCTCCAGCAGGGGGTGTCCCCACTTCTCGTTGAGTGCGGCCTCGACGGCGCCGCCCACGCGGTACAGGCGGTCGTCCGCCATCGCGGGGGCGATGATCTGCAGGCCGACCGGGAGATTGTCCTCCGGGGCCAGGCCGCAGGGCAGCGACATGGCCGCGTTGCCCGCCAGGTTCGACGGGATGGTGCACAGGTCCGCCAGGTACATCGCCATCGGGTCGTCGGCGCGCTCGCCGATCGGGAAGGCGGTGGTCGGGGTGGTCGGGGAGACCAGCACGTCGACCCCGGCGAAGGCGGCGTCGAAGTCCCGCGAGATCAGCGTGCGGACCTTCTGCGCCGAGCCGTAGTAGGCGTCGTAGTAGCCCGAGGAGAGGGCGTAGGTGCCGAGCATGATGCGGCGCTTGACCTCGGGGCCGAAGCCGGCCTCGCGGGTGAGGGCGGTGACCTCCTCGGCGCTGCGGCTGCCGTCGTCGCCGACCCGCAGGCCGTAGCGCATGGCGTCGAAGCGGGCCAGGTTGGAGGAGGCCTCGCTCGGCGCGATCAGGTAGTACGCGGGCAGCGCCAGGGTGAACGACGGGCAGGACACCTCGACGACCTCGGCACCGAGCTCGCGGAGCAGCTCGACCGACTCCTCGAAGCGCTGCATCACGCCGGCCTGGTAGCCCTCGCCGGCGAACTCCTTGACGACGCCGATCCGCATGCCGCGGACGTCGCGCATCCGCGCCGCCTCGACCACGGCCGGAACGGGCGCGTCGACGGAGGTGGAGTCCAGCGGGTCGTGGCCGGCGATGGCCTCGTGCAGCAGCGCCGCGTCCAGCACGGTGCGGGCGCACGGGCCGCCCTGGTCGAGCGAGGAGGAGAAGGCGACCAGGCCGAAGCGGGACACCGAGCCGTAGGTCGGCTTGACGCCGACGGTGCCGGTGACGGCGCCGGGCTGGCGGATCGAACCGCCGGTGTCGGTGCCGATGGCCAGCGGCGCCTCGTAGGCGGCCAGCGCGGCCGCGGAACCGCCGCCGGAGCCGCCGGGGATCCGGGAGAGGTCCCACGGGTTGCCGGTCGGGCCGTAGGCCGAGTTCTCGGTGGAGGAGCCCATCGCGAACTCGTCCATGTTGGTCTTGCCGAGGATGACGACGCCGGCGTCCTTCAGACGGGCCGTCAGCGTGGCGTCGTACGGCGGGATCCAGCCTTCGAGGATCTTCGAGCCGCAGGTGGTCGGAACGCCCTTGGTGGTGAAGACGTCCTTGAGCGCGAGCGGGACGCCGGCCAGCGGGCCGAGCTCCTCGCCGCGGGCGCGCTTGTCGTCGACGGCGCGGGCGGCCTTCAGCGCGCCCTCGGTGTCGACGTGCAGGAAGGCGTTGACCTTCTTGTCGACGGCCTCGATCCGGTCCAGGTGGGCCTGCGCGACCTCGACGGCCGAGACCTCGCCGGCGGAGACGGCGGCGGCGGTCTGCGCGGCCGTGTACTTGATCAGCTCGGTCATCGGTCAGTCCTCCCCGAGGATCTGGGGCACACGGAAACGCTGCTCCTCGCTCGCCGGGGCGCCGGACAGCGCCTGCTCGGGGGTGAGCGACGGCCGCACCTCGTCCGCGCGCATGACGTTGGTCAGCGGCAGCGGGTGGGAGGTCGGCGGGACGTCCTGTCCGGCGACCTCGGAAACGCGGGCGACCGCGCCGATGATCACGTCGAGCTGCTCGGCGAAGTGGTCCAGCTCTTCGGCCTGCAATTCGAGACGCGACAGCCGAGCGAGGTGGGCGACCTCCTCGCGCGTGATGCCAGGCATGCAGCGATCCTCAGGTTCGGGTTCGGGTGAGACCGGGTGCTTGCCCGTCCTCTTGGTCTAAGGACACATCCTATGGCGCGCGCCGCCTCCCCCGGCGCCGCACGGGCCCGGGCGCACCACCGGGAGGGGTCCCCGACCGCCCGCCGGTGGCGAAAGCAACGAGGGAGGGAGCGACGGAGGAGCGACGGAACGTGGGGCACCTCCCGGCCGTCAGGCCGGGGGAGAGCGTCGGCGCCGGGTCAGGAGGGCCCGGAGGCGAGCGGGCGAGTACTCAGAGCGACATCGTGGAGGGGTCTGTGGGTGCGTCGCTGTCGCCGTTCAGCCGGTCGAGGTCGATGGTGTCGGAGGGGGCGGGCGTCTCGGTCGGCACCGGCGTGCCGAACTCCTTGAGCTCGACCCGGCCGGTCTCCTCGCCGCCGGTGCGCTCCATCCTCAGCGGGTACGGGCGGCCGCGGGTGGCCACCGTGAGGGTGCTGGTCGCCCCGCCGGCGGTGCCGGTGACGGGGACGGCCGGGGTGCCGTCGACGGTGACGGGCTTTCCGACGGCGAGTCCCCCGGGGGTCTGCTCGACCAGGGCGCTGCCGAGGGCGTCGAGGTCGCAGACGGTGCCGATCTCGGAGAAGTCGGTGTTGTCGGTGGTGGTCTTCAGGTACTTGTCGCCGACCAGGTCCTCGGTGGCGGCGCCGCCGTGGGTGCGCCAGAACACCTCGTCGGGCTTGACCCACAGCTGCGTGCCGAGCTTGACCAGGCGGAAGGTGCCCTGGCCGCTGAGGCCCATGGTGCCCGCGCAGTTGCCGGCGGTGTCGGCGGACAGGTCGAAGGTGACGGTCTGCCCCTGGCTGCTGCCGCGGCCGGTGATCCGGACGGAGCCGGCCTCCTTGAGCGCGGCCACCGAGCGCTGCACGATCTCGGCCCCCGCGAGGGCGGCGACGCCGTTCTCCGGCTGGGCGGAGGCGGGCGAGGCCGCAGCCGAGGAGCGCGCCGCGGTGCCGCTGCCCGAGCTGCCCGGGGCCGCGCCCGGCGCCCCGCCCGCACCGGTGCCGGCGCAACCGGCGGCACCGGCCAGCAGGACGAGGCCGGCCAGGACGGCGGGCGTCCGCGCCGTCCGCTGCTCGCTCACGGCTGTCTCCTTCGACGGTCCGGTGTGTGCTCAGAGGGTCACACTCAACCGGAACCACCGCATCCGCAACAAGGGCAGCGTGCGAAGGGACCGCAGCACGGCGCCGCTGCGCCCGGCGACCGTTCCGGGCCGGGCACGCGTCTGCCCCCGGACGTCCTGCGCACACCCCCGGGTCGCCCGCGGGGCGCGGGCGGCCGCTACTGCTGGGTCGTCGGGGCGGGCAGCGGGGCGCTCGGCGCCGGCAGCTCCGCCTGCGCCTGGACGGTCGGCAGCGAGCGCGGCTGCGGGACGGGCGGGGCCAGCGGCTGCTGCGGGGCGAGCCGCTCGACCCGGGCGGTACCGGTCTGCCGCACCATCAGCCAGGCGGTCGCCTGGTCGGCGGGCAGCGCGGCGGAGACCAGCCAGCCCTGCACGGCGTCGACGCCCATGCCGTGCAGCCGCTCCCAGGTCTCGTCGTCCTCGACGCCCTCGGCGACCACGGTCAGCCCGAGCGAGTGGGCGAGCTCGACCGAGCAGCGCACCACCGCGGCGTCGTGGTCGTCGGCGACCATCCGGGAGACGAAGGAGCGGTCGATCTTCAGCTCGCCGACCGGCAGGCTGCGCAGCCGGGCCATCGAGGAGTGCCCGGTGCCGAAGTCGTCCAGGGACATGCCGACGCCGTAGCGGCGCAGTTCGGCCAGGGTGTCGGCGGCGCGCCGGGAGTCGTCGAGCAGCAGGCGCTCGGTGATCTCCAGCTGGAGGGCGTGGGCGGGCACCCGGTGCCGGGTGAGGTGGCCGGCGACCCGGGTGGCGAAGCCGGGGTTGAGGACGTCCCGCGGTGAGACGTTGACCGCGACGGGCACCTGCAGCCCCTGGTCGCGCCAGGCGGCGAGCTGGCCGACCGCCGCCTCCAGCACGTAGTCGGTGAGCCGCGGCATCAGACCGCTGGACTCGGCGAGGCCGATGAACTCGTCCGGGGGGACGCGGCCCTGGCCGGGCCGCTCCCAGCGCAGCAGCGCCTCCAGGCCGACCACCCGGCCGTCGAAGGCGACCTTCGGCTGGTAGTGCAGCTGCACCTCGCCGGTCTCCAGGGCGCGCCGCAGGTCGCCGAGCAGGCCGATCCGGTACGGGGTGTCGGTGTCCTGGGCCTCGTGGTAGACCTCGACGCCGCTGCGGCCGCGCTGGGCGTGGCCCATGGCGACGTCGGCCCGGCGCAGAAGCGATTCGGCGTCCCGGGCGTGCGCCGGGTAGACGCAGACGCCTGCACTGGCCTCCAGGACGAGCAGCAGGCCGTCCAGCCGGATCGGGGCGGCCAGTTCGGCGATCAGCGCCTTGGCGATCCGCTCCAGGGTCTCCGGGCGGCCGACGCCCGGCAGCAGGACGGCGAACTCGTCGCCGCCCATCCGGGCCACCACCGGCCGGCCGCCGCGGTGCAGCGGGGAGGGCAGGGCCGCGGCCACCTCGTCGGGCGTGGTGCGGGCGGGGTCGGCGGACGGCCGGGAATGGCCGGTCCGCAGCGCCCGGTGCAGCCTGCGGGCGATGTGCACCAGCAGCCGGTCGCCGGCGGTGTGGCCGAGGGCGTCGTTGAGCGACCGGAACCTGTCCAGGTCGAGCAGCACGATGCCGACGCTGTAGTCCTCCTCGCCGTCGTGCCGGGCGATGGCGTCCTGGGCGGCGAGGAGCAGGGCCTGACGGTTCGGCAGGTCGGTCAGCGGGTCGGTGAGCTGGTCCCGGGCGCGGTCGCGGGCGATCCGCCAGGCGGCGACCAGCACCGCCAGCGGGACGGCGAACAGCGGCAGCAGCTCCGGTTCGTACCGGTAGACCAGCACGGCCAGCGGGATGAGCGGCGCGGCCCCGGCCAACAGCACGCCGAGCAGCAGGACCGCCCCTGCCATCCCCTGCGGCGGGCGTGTGGGCGCGCCGCCGGTCGTACGATCCATATGCCCTGTCCTCCGTCGGGCCCGCCCCGTCAGGCCGCCTTACGGTGAGGCACCGTGCGGTGCCGGTGGACGTCAGGTACAGGGGTGCCCCACGAGCGGCGGCCGGAGCCGCCGCCATTCACCCCTGCTGACACTCTGTTGCGCCAAGGGTAAGCCGGAGTCCGCCGACAGGGCGGACTTTCGGACAACCCCGGGCGCGCCACCGGCAGACCGATGCCGGACAGTGACACAATGCCCGGTTTCCGGCCGGTACACCCCGTGACGCGGTGTCAGGACGATAACAGGATCGGGCCGGTCAGCCCTCGGCGGACCGCTCCGCGGATTCCTCGGCCGGGCCCTCGGCGGCCTTCTCCGTAGGCTGCTCCCCGGTGTCCAGGCCCAGGTGCGCCCGGGCCGCGTCGGCGCCCTGCTCCAGCAGCACCGCGAACCCGGCGTCGTCCAGGACGGGCACGCCCAGCTGCACGGCCTTGTCGTACTTGGAGCCGGGGTTGTCGCCGACCACCACGAAGTGCGTCTTCTTGGAGACCGAGCCGGTCACCTTGGCCCCGCGCGAGGTCAGCGCCTCCTTGGCGCCGTCCCGGGTGTGGCCGGCCAGGGTGCCGGTGACGACCACGGTCAGACCCTCCAGCGGCCGCTCGCCCTCGTCCTCGGCACCGGCCTCGGTGAACCGCACGCCGGCGGCCCGCCACTTCTCCACGATCTCCCGGTGCCACTCCTCGGCGTACCACTCCTTGACCGCCCGGGCGATGATCGGGCCGACGCCCTCGGCGGCGGCCAGCTCCTCCTCGGTGGCGGCGAAGATCCGGTCCAGGTCGCGGAACTCGCGGGCCAGCGCCTGCGCGGCGACCGGGCCGACGTGCCGGATCGACAGGCCGTTCAGGTACCGCCACAGCGGGCGGTCCTTGGCCGCGGCGAGGTTCTCGATCAGCACGGACAGCGACTTCTTCGGCTCGCCCTTGGTGGTGGCGAAGAAGGTCACCACCTTCTCCTCGCCGGTGCGGTCGTCCGGCTTGGGCATGCCGGTCTTGGGGTCGCGCACCAGCACCTTGATCGGCAGCAGCTGCTCCTCGGTGAGGCCGAAGATGTCCCCCTCGTTCTTGACAGGCGGCTCCGCGGGCTCCAGCGGCTGGGTCAGCGCGGTGGCAGCGACGTAGCCGAGGCCCTCGACGTCCAGCGACTCGCGGCCGCCGAGGTACGCCAGGCGCTCGCGCACCTGGGCCGGGCAGTACCGGGCGTTGGGGCAGCGCAGGTCGATGTCGCCCTCGGACATCGGGCGCAGCTCGGTGCCGCACTCGTGGCAGTGCGTCGGCATCACGAACTCCTGCTCGGTGCCGTCCCGCAGGTCCTCGACCGGGCCGAGGATCTCCGGGATCACGTCGCCGGCCTTGCGCAGCACCACGGTGTCGCCCAGCAGGACGCCCTTGGCCTTGACGACCTGCTGGTTGTGCAGGGTCGCGTACTGGACCATCGAGCCGGCCACCTTCACCGGCTCGGCCATGACCGCGTACGGGGTGGCCCGGCCGGTGCGGCCGATGCCGATCTTGATGCTGGCGAGCTTGGCGGTGACCTCCTCCGGCGGGTACTTCCAGGCGATCGCCCACCGCGGGGACGAGGAGGTGGCGCCGAGCCGGCCCTGCAGCGGGATCTCGTCGACCTTGACCACCACGCCGTCGATCTCGTGCTCGACGGAGTGCCGCTGCTCGCCGTACTGCTTGATGAAGGCGCGGACCTCGTCGAGGGTGCCGACCACCCGGTTGTGCCGGGCGGTCGGCAGTCCCCATCCGCGCAGCAGGTCGTAGGCGTGCGACTGGCAGTCGATGTCGAAGCCGACCCGGGCGCCGATGCCGTGCACCACCATGTGCAGCGGGCGGGAGGCGGTGACCAGCGGGTCCTTCATGCGCAGCGAGCCGGCGGCGGCGTTGCGCGGGTTCATGAACAGCCGGACCATCGCGCGCGGTCGTCTGCCCTCCTTGGCCCGCTCCTCGTTCTCCAGGCGGCGGCGCTCGTTCTCGGCGGCGAAGGAGGCGTTCAGCGCCTCGAAGGCCTCCGTCGGGAAGTACACCTCGCCGCGGATCTCCACCAGCTCGGGGACGTTGTCGCCCTGCAGCCGGTGCGGGATCTCCTTGATGGTGCGCACGTTGGCGGTGATGTCCTCGCCGACCCGGCCGTCGCCGCGGGTCGCGGCCAGCACCAGCTCGCCGCGCTCGTAGGTGAGGTTGACGGCCAGTCCGTCCACCTTGAGCTCGCACAGGTAGTGGTAGTCGAGGCCGGAAAGCTCGCGGGCGACGCGCTCGGCCCAGGCGGCGAGCTCCTCGTCGTCCATCGCGTTGTCGAGGCTGAGCAGGCGCTCCCGGTGCTCCACCGAGGCGAAGCCCTCGGCGACGGCGCCGCCCACCTTCTGGGTGGGCGACTCGGGCGTGCGGAGCACGGGGTGGTCGGCCTCGATCGCCTGCAGTTCGCGCATCAGGGCGTCGAACTCGGCGTCGCTGACGACCGGCGCGTCCTGCTCGTAGTAGCGGGCGCGGTGGTCCTCCACCTCGGCCGCCAGCTCGGCGTGCCGCCTGCGGACCTCCGCGGGAACGTCCTCCCAGCCCTCGACCGCCGCCACCGTGCGCCTCCTACCGTCTCACTCCGGGTTGTCCGCCAGGCTCTGCGCGGCCCTGGCGCTGTACGTCAGCGCCCGGCGCGCGTACGCGGGGGACGCCCCCGCCAGCCCGCAGGTCGGTGTCACCACCACGCGGCGGGCCAGCAGCTCGGGGCCGAACCCGAGCCTCTTCCACAGCGTCCTGACACCCTGGACACTACCGGCCGGGTCCGACACAGCCGTGTCGGTGGAGGGCACGACACCGGCGAGGATCACCGTGCCCGCCTCGACGGCCTCGCCGAGGTCGTCGTCCTCACGCCCCGTCAGCAACGAGAAGTCCAGCGACACTCCGGCCACCCCGGCCCGGCGCAGCAGCGGGATCGGCACGCCGGGGGCGCAGCTGTGCACCACCACGGGGACGTCCAGGGCACGGATCACCGAGCGCAGCGCCTCCTCGGCGACCTGCCGGTCGACGGCGCGCAGCCGCTGGAAGCCGCTGGCGGTCTTCACGGCGCCGGCCAGCACGGCGGGCAGCGAGGGCTCGTCCAGCTGCAGGACGGGCTGCGCGCCCGGCACCCGGCGGCGGACGTCGGCGAGGTGGCGGCGCAAACCCTCGGTGAGGGACTCGGCGATGTCCCGGCAGGCGCCGGGGTCGGCGAGGGCCTTCTCGCCGTGCTTGAGCTCCACCGAGGCGGCGAGCGTCCACGGGCCGACGGCCTGCAGTTTGAGCGGGCCCTCGTGGCCCTGGGTGAACTCCTCCAGGGCGTCGAGGTCCTCGCCGAGCCAGGAGTGGGCGCGCCGGGTGTCGCGCCCGGGCCGGTCGGCGAACCGCCAGCCGCTCGGCTCCACCTGGGCGAACAGTTCGACCAGCAGACCGGCCCCGCGGCCGATCATGTCGGCGCCGGGGCCGCGGGCCGGCAGCTCCGGCAGGTGGGGCAGGTGCTCCAGCGCGCCGACCGCCGTCCGGGCCGCCTCCCGGGCGTCCGTACCGGGCAGCGACCCGACGCCGGTGGCGGCGCCGTACAGCTCGGGGAAGGGGAATTCAGTGCTCACACCGCCCGAGCCTAGCCAGAACGGGCGGCCGCACGCCGCCGAGGCCGCCGACGGCTACGGAGTCGGAGCCGTCACCCGGTGGGACTCGAGGGCGAGAGCGGGGCCGCCGAAGGCACTGCCGTAGGCCGCCGCATGGCCGGCGCCGTCCAGCAGCGCGATCCCGGTGACCGTGCAGTGGTCGTTGAGGCCGGGCGCCCATACGGGCACGGTGACGGTGCCGTCCGACGCCACCGCGGGCGCGTCGACCGTGGTGGCGGAGCAGGCGTAGGGGTCTGCGGTCTCCACGGTGACCGACGCGATGCCGCCCTGCACGCCTTCGGGCTTCAGCGTGAGCGGCACGCTCACGCCGCCCGCCGAGGTGTCGAAGGTCGCGGGGATGCTGAAGCCGGCGGCGCTCAGCACGCTGTTCCGGGTGAGGTGCACTGCCGCTGCGGCCGGGAGGTCCTTGGCGACGGCGGTGTTGCCCGCGTTGTCCGCCAGCCGGAGCCGGCTGGGCGTCCAGGTGCCTTCGGGGGTGTCCGCCGGGAAGGTGACCGGCAGGTTGCAGTAGACCGCGCCGGGGCTCGTCTCGAAGCCGTCCGGGCCGCACTCGATCAAACCCCAGCTCAGCGTGTTGGTCTCGACGTCACCGGTGACGGTGGCACCGCCGGGACCTCCGACCGTCAGCCTCGCCCGGTGGAACCCGGATTCCTCGTCCAGAGCGGTGAAGGAGTACTGGTAGGCGACCGGGTTCCCGTCCAGGTACCGGAAGCGGGACTGCGACTTCAGGTAGAAGGACTCGTAGCCGGGTCCGGTGCCGTCCACCAGCTCCGTGGCCGTGACCGAGGTGTGCGGGCCGTTGAGCCGGGAGCGGCCCACCGTGAGCGCAGTGCCCTGGTCGTCCTTGGCGGTGACCTTGACGACGGCCCAGGTCGCGGTCGGCGTGGCGGCGTAGCGGGGCACCGGGAAGTCGTACCGGTAGACGGCGGACTGCGGCGTGCCGGACACCGCATTGGCCTTGAACCAGCTGTCGGGCTGGTGTCGGAAGGTCACGTGGTGCTCCGGGCCGATGCCCCGGCCGTCCGCCCCGACCTGCTGGACGACGACGTCACCCGTGACGTCGGTCGCCGCGACGTTGCCGTCGGTGAGCGTCCATTCGAGCATCGCGGTCGCCTCGCCCGAGGTCGCGTCGACGGTGCTCTGCGCGAAAGCCACGGACGTCAGTGCCAGCCTCGGTGCAGGAGCTGCGTGCGCCTGCCCTGCGACCGTTGCCGCGGCCAACACGCCGGCCGCCACGACCGAACCTCCGCGCACCCCGCGCGATCCGACTGCCCGTCCCGGCATTCCGCCTTCTCCCCTGCCCGTTCGCCCGAAGATCACCGCGGGAGGTTAGCGACCGAACGGGCAGGGAGGCAAAGGGATTTCCGGGAGGTCCGCTACCGGCCCGGGCGGACGGTGATCTCGGTGAGTTCGGCGTCGCGCGGGAGGTCGAGCGCGGTGAGGATCGCGGTGGCCACGGACTCGGGGGCGATCCACTGCGCCGGGTCGTACGCGCGGCCCTCCTGGCGGTGGACCTTCTCCTGCATCGGGGTGGCCGTGCGGCCCGGGTACACGGTGGTGACCCGGACGCCGTTGCCGTGCTCCTCGGCCCGCAGCGCGTCGGCGAGCGCCCGGACGGCGAACTTGCTGGCCGCGTAGGCGGACCAGTCGGCGTCGGCGCGCAGCCCCGCACCGGAGTTGACGAAGACCACGTGGCCGCGGGCCAGCCGCAGCGAGGGCAGCAGCAGCCGGGTGATCTCCGCGGGGGCGACCGCGTTGACGTTCAGCTGCTCCTGCCAGGCCTTCACCGGGAGGTCGCCGACCCGGCCGAGTTCGACCACGCCGGCGATGTGCAGCAGCGAGTCCAGCTCGACCGGCAGGCTCTGGTGGCCGAACGCCCAGGACAGCTTCGCCGGGTCGCCGAGGTCGCCGACCAGGGTGGCGGCACCGGTGAAGCGCTCGCGCAGCTCGGCGGCGCGCCGGGCGTCCCGGGCCAGCAGCAGGACGTCCTCACCGCGGGCGAGCAGTCTCTCGGCGACGACCGCGCCGATGCCGGAGCCGGCGCCGGTGATCAGGTGGGTTCCCATGGGGTGGTCCTGTCGTCAGAGGCGGTCGAGGGCCGCGAAGGCCTCGGCCGGGGTGGTGGCGAACACGACGAGCTCGGCCAGCGGACGCGGCAGGAAACCTTCGGTCTCCATCCGCTCCAGCTGGGTGCGCAGGCCCGCGTAGAAGCCCTCGGTGTCCAGGAACACCACCGGCTTGTCGTGCAGGGCGTGCTTCTTGAGCTCCAGCACCTCGGTGACCTCGTCCAGGGTGCCGAGGCCGCCGACCAGGACGACCACGGCGTCCGCGCGCTCCAGCAGCCGGGCCTTGCGGTCGGCCAGGTCGGGCGCGGTGACCAGCTCGTCGGCGCCCTCGTAGGCCTTGTGCGCGAGCAGTTCCACGGAGATGCCGACGAGCCTGCCGCCGGCCTCCTTCACGCCGTCGGCCAGCAGGCCCATCAGGCCGGCGTGCGAACCGCCCCAAACCAGGGTGTGGCCGCGCTCGCCGAGCAGCCGGGCGAACTCGGCGGCCGGTGCGGTGTAGCGCTCGTCGAGCGAGTACGCGGAGCAGAAGACGGTGATGTTCACAGGACCCCAGATCTACCACGGGCGGCATCCCGCCCGGCGAACAGTTTCGGTACGCGGCCGGTCAGCGCCGTACGGCGACGCCGCTCGGGCGGCGACGGTGCTCAGACGGCGACGGTGCGGCGCTCGGTGGTGGCGATCGTCGCCGAGCCCACCACCCGGGTGCCGTCGTACAGCACCACCGCTTGGCCGGGGGCGATGCCCCGGGCCGGGGTGTCCAGCCGGACGCGCAGCACCTCGCCGTCCAGCTCGGCGGTGACGGGCACCTCCTCGCCGTGCGCGCGCAGCTGCGCCGTGTACCGGCCCTCCCCCGCGGCGGGCTCGCCGCACCAGCGCGGCTTGACCGCGGTCAGCCCCAGCACGTCCAGCCCCTCGGCCGGGCCGACGGTGACGGTGTTGGTCACCGGCGAGATGTCCAGCACGTAGCGGGGCTTGCCGTCCGCGGCCGGACGCCCGATCCGCAGGCCCTTGCGCTGGCCGATGGTGAAGCCGTACGCGCCCTCGTGCTCGCCCAGCTTGGTGCCGTCGGTGTCCACGATGTCGCCGGTGGCGGTGCCGAGGTGCTGGGCCAGGAAGCCCTGGGTGTCGCCGTCCGCGATGAAGCAGATGTCGTGGCTGTCCGGCTTCTTCGCCACGGCCAGCCCACGGCGCTCGGCCTCCAGCCGGATCTCGTCCTTGGTGGTGTCGCCGAGCGGGAACAGCGAGTGCGCCAGCTGGTCGGCGTCCAGCACGCCGAGGACGTACGACTGGTCCTTCGCGCCGTCCACCGCGCGGTGCAGCTCGCGGCCGCCACCGGGGAGGTCGACGATCCGGGCGTAGTGGCCGGTGCACACCGCGTCGAAGCCGAGGGCGATCGCCTTGTCGAGCAGCGCCGCGAACTTGATCTTCTCGTTGCAGCGCAGGCAGGGGTTGGGGGTGCGGCCCGCGGCGTACTCGGCGACGAAGTCGTCGATGACGTCCTCGCGGAAGCGCTCGGCGAGGTCCCAGACGTAGAACGGGATGCCGATCACGTCGGCGGCCCGGCGGGCGTCGCGGGAGTCCTCGATGGTGCAGCAGCCGCGGGCGCCCGTCCGGAACGACTGCGGGTTCGACGACAGCGCCAGATGCACGCCGGTCACGTCGTGGCCGGCCTCGGCGGCACGGGCCGCGGCGACGGCGGAGTCCACACCGCCGGACATCGCGGCGAGCACACGGAGGCGGGGGGCGGTCGGGGCACCGGCGAAGTCACTCATGATGCCCCCAAGCCTACGTGCTCGGGCCGAACGAAATCCGGTCGGCACATCAGGGGCGCGGGGAACTGCGCGATGTGGGACTGATGCACTCACGAACCGGCGGCGGCCCCTGATCCCCGCGGCTCACCACCCCCGGACCGCGCAGTTCTCCCCCAGCCTTCGGCCGGGAGGTGCCCCCACGCGCTCCTGACGTGCTGCCCCTGTGTTGCTTTCCCGGGCGGAGCGCGTCAGCGGCGGGCGGTGGCGAGGCCCGCGTTGCGGGCGCGTTCGACGGCCGGGGTGATGGCGTCGGTCAGGGCGTCGACGTCCCCGGGGGTGGAGGTGTGGCCGAGGGAGAAGCGGAGGCTGGCGCGGGCGAGCAGCGGGTCCGCCCCCATGGCGAGCAGCACGTGGCTGGGCTGCGGCACGCCGGCCGAGCAGGCGGAGCCGGTCGAGCATTCGACGCCCTGGGCGTCGAGCAGCATGAGCAGGGCGTCGCCCTCGCAGCCGGGGAAGGAGAAGTGGGCGTTGGCGGGGAGCCGTCCGGCCGGGTCGGGGTCGCCGTTGAGGACGGCGTCGGGGACGGCGGCGGTGACGGCGGCGACGAGTCCGTCGCGGAGGGCGCCGACCGTGGTGGCGAAGTCGCTGCGCCGTTCGACGGCGAGTGCGGCCGCGGCGGCGAAGCCTGCGGAGGCGGGCACGTCGAGGGTGCCGGAGCGGACGTCGCGTTCCTGGCCGCCGCCGTGCAGCAGCGGGACGGGGGTGGCGTTGCGGGCGAGCAGCAGGGCGCCGATGCCGTACGGGCCGCCGATCTTGTGGCCGGTGACGGTGAGTGCGGTGAGTCCGGAGTCGGCGAAGGAGACCGGGACCTGGCCGAGCGCCTGCACCGCGTCCGCGTGCATGGGGATGTCGAACTCGCGGGCGACGGCGGCGAGTTCGACGACGGGCTGGAGGGTGCCGACCTCGTTGTTGGCCCACATGACGGTGATCAGGGCGACGTCGGCGGGGTTGCGGAGGACGGCCTCGCGCAGCGCGTCGGGGTGGACCCGCCCGTACGCGTCGACGGGCAGGTAGTCGACCTGGGCGCCCTCGTGCTCGGAGAGCCAGTGGACGGCGTCGAGGACGGCGTGGTGCTCGACGGGGCTGCACAGGATGCGGCGGCGGGCCGAGTCGGCGTCGCGGCGGGCCCAGTAGAGGCCCTTGACGGCGAGGTTGTCCGACTCGGTGCCGCCGGCGGTGAGGACGATCTCGCTGGGTCGGGCGCCGAGGGACTCGGCGAGCGACTCCCGGGACTCCTCGACGACCCGGCGGGCGCGGCGGCCGGCCGCGTGCAGCGAGGAGGCGTTGCCGACGACGCCGAGGTGGGCGGTCATGGCGGCGACCGCCTCGGGGAGCATCGGCGTGGTGGCCGCATGATCGAGGTATGGCATGGCGGCTCCCAGTGTAGGGGCCGTCACCGGGTGCGCCGGGCGGGAGGTCCGCCGGGGTCACGATTTGGCCATTGCAGCCCGTGCAACGCGCCGTTAGCCTCCTGCCTCACTGCCGTGCGTTGAGGGGTGGACGGATGTCGCAGACGGTGGACCGGGCCCTGACGATCCTCGCCTCGCTCGGAGAGGGTCCCGCCTCGCTCGAGCAGGCGGCCGCCCGGATCGGCGTGCACAAGTCGACGGCGCTGCGGCTGCTGCGGACCCTGCAGGAGCACGGCTTCGTGCACCGCCAGCCGGACCACCGCTACCGGCTGGGCGGGCGGCTGTTCGGGCTGGCGCAGCAGGCCCTGGAGTGCATCGACATCCGGCAGGTCGCCGCGCCGTACCTGGCCTCGCTGTGCGAACGGTACGGGCACACGGTGCAGCTGGCGGTGCTGGAGGACGGCTCGGTGCTGTACCTGGACCGGGTCGAGGGCCGGTACCCGGCGGAGCCGAGCGGTGCCCCGGAGGCGGCCGGCCGGATCGGCACCCGTGTCCCGGCGGCGGCGAGCGCGGCCGGCAAGGTGCTGCTGGCCGATCTGCCGGAGGAGCAGCTGACGGCCCTTCTGGACGGCCCGGACGGCGGGCCCGCGACGGCCGCGCCCCCGGCCGACGGACTGCGGGCCGACGGGCTGCGGGCGGAACTGGCGGCGGTGCGCCGGCAGGGCTGGGCGGCGGGCCAGGGCGGCTACCGGGACTCGGTGGACTGCCTGGCGGCGCCGATCGTGGGCGCCGAGGGCCGGTCCATCGCGGTGTGCACCATCTCCGCCCCGCCCCGCCTCGCACCGGGCGCCGAACTGAGCCGGCTGCTGCCGGAGCTGCTCTGCACGGCGGAGGCGATCTCGCTGGCGTACGGCGGTTCGCCTACTCCTCGCTGGTGCGAGAATCGTTGCGGTGCCAAGCACGCGGTGCGCGCCAGCCGTACCTGAGCGCGAGCATCCGGATGGCGAAGGCGCTGAGCGCGGCCGCACCGGCGTTCAGCGGGGTGAGCCGGTTGCCGGCGATGAGCGCCGCGACGACGGTGGAGCCGACCAGGGCGGGCACGGCGTAGATCTCGCGGTCCCAGCGCAGCAGGGCGGGCGGTTCGAGGGCGAGCAGGTCGCGGACGACGCCGCCGCCGGCCGCGGTGAGCATGCCCAGGGCGACGGACGGGACGAAGCCGAGGCCGTAGTCGTGGGCCTTGATGGTGCCGGCGACGCAGAACAGGCCGAGTCCGGCGGCGTCCAGGGTCTGCACGGCGGTGTTGATCCGTTCGACCTGCGGGTGCAGGAAGAAGACGACGAGCCCGGCGGCGAGCGGGGTGGAGAAGTAGCCGAGGTCGGAGAAGGCCGCCACCGGCGTGGCCCCGATGACCAGGTCGCGCATGACGCCCCCGCCGAGGGCGGTCGCCTCGGCGAGGACGCAGATGCCGAAGATGTCCATGTTCTTGCGGACGGCCAGCAGGCCGCCGGACAGGGCGAAGACGAAGATGCCGACCAGGTCCAGGGCCTGCTGCAGCCCCGGGGAGAAGATTTGCGAGCTCACCGCCCCATCCTCCCCGGTCGGATTGTCCGATCTTGCACCACCCTGCCGCGAGGTACGCCCGGTCGGGGGATCGCCCCGGGCGGCACCGTTCCGGCAGACTCCGCTGCAGGGCCGAAGGCCGGGGGCGCGGGTGCCGTACGGCGCTGTCGACCGGTGCCACTGCGGAGCCTCCCGGCCGGACGGGCGGCAGCTGGTCTGCCGCGGCTGCCTGACGCCGTACGCACTGCTGCGGCCGGGGCCGGTGCTGCGACTGGAGTTCCCGACCGGCACCGTCGAACCGGCCGCCGGCGAGCAGGCGGTGCTCGGCCGGGACCCGGTGCAGTCGCCGTACGCGTACCTCTTCCGGGACCTGCCCGTCATGTCGGCACGGCACCTGAGGGCCGGACTCCCGCCCGGCGGCCCGGCCTGGGTGGAGGACCTGGGCTCCACCAACCGCACCACCCTGAACGGCCGCCGCCTCCGGCCCGGCGAACGCCCCCCACCGACGGAGACCGCCTCCGCATCGCCCGCGACATCCCCGTCCGCATCCACCTCCCCCCTCCGGTCCTGCCGTAGGGGGCGCGGAGAACCCTGATACGTCCGAGCCGGAACAGGGGCGCGTCCCCGCTAGCAGGCACAGCCCCCGGCCTGCGCAGTTCTCCCCCCAGCCTTCGCCCGGGAGGTGACCCCACGCACCCCTGCGGTCTCGCCCCTCAGTGCGGCGGCAGGGTGTGGACCGCTCGGGAGAGGGGGTGGTGGGCCTCGCCGAGGTCGGCGAGCGGCTGCTGGTGGGTGGGGCAGTGCGGGGTGCGGTGGCCGCGGCAGTCGGGCAGCGGTCCTGCGGCGGGTGCGGCGGGGCCGAAGGTCGGGCAGCCGGGGGCCGGGCAGCGCCAGCGGCGGGAGAGCAGGTCGCGGCGGGGTCCGTCGCCGCGGCGGCGGTAGGGCCCGGCGGCGAGCAGCGCGCTCTCCTCCTCCTTGCGGGAGATCACCCAGTCGGGGGCAGTTCCATCAGGCGGGGGACGACGGCGATGCCGGGTGGGGCGCCGATCGGAACGGGTTTCAGGAAGCGCCGCCGGAAGCGGCCGAGGTCGGCGGCCCGGCTGCCGAGGAGTCCGGTCTCGCGGACCACGTCGGAGAGGTCGACGACCACGTCGGCGGCGAGCGCGTCGACGGCGGGGTGCGGCCCCGGCTGTATGGCACGGAAGGCAGCACCCCGCCGTCGGGCGGTTCGGTCCTTCGCCCGATCGGGTCAGGCGAAGGACTCCTGCGGGGCCGGGCCGCCGAGGGCGTTGCGCCGCTCGGGCATCGCCAGGGTGGTCATCCGCCGCCAGCCGAGGGCGCGTTCGTAGAGGTAGACGCCGTGGATGCCGGCCGCGAGCGCCGCCGACTTGGCGCGCGGCCAGCGGAGGATCGTCCCCATGTGCGCCATGACGGCGAGGCTGACGTCGCGGTAGGTGCGGATCTCGGCGTGCGCGGTCCGCTGAAGGGTGGTCAGGATCGCCCGGCCGTGGCCCTCGGCGGCGAGGCGCAGCAGTTCCTCGTGGCAGAAGGCGAGGTGGTTGTCCTCGTCGTTGGAGATCATGCGTACCGCGCGGCCGACCACCGGGTGGTCGCCGAAGACCTTCTTCAGCAGCTGCATCTGCTCGGCGGCGCGCTGCTCGGTGACCCGGCTGTGCGCGAGGTAGGTGATGACGTCCTGCCGGGTGAGCGGTTCGTCGCGCTTGAGCCTGGTGTGGGCGAGGCCGATGCCCTGGCGTTCCAGCATCATCGTGTAGTCGGTGTCGTCGGGGACGTCGACCGGTGCGAGGCCGCGCTTGTGGAGCAGGGCGTTGAAGATCCGGCCGTGCTTGTCCTCGTCGGCGCCGTGGCGGGCGATCTTGGGGGCGAGGACCTGGTCGGAGACCAGCTTGGAGATCCGCCCGTTCTCCCAGCCGCCCTGGTCCTCGCCCTTGGCGGCGATGCTGCAGAACAGCCGGAACGAGTCGTCGTTGTCGTGGATCTCCTGGAACAGGCTGCGTGCGGAGAGCATCTGGCCCACCTCCCCCGGTCGCCGGGCAGGCGCCGTCGTCGATCGGATCCGAACACCGTCAGTGAACGCAGCCTCCCGGGCGCCCGCAACAGCAGGCCGGGCGGCACTGGTCCGGACGAAGGACCCGCGCCGCCCGGGGCCGCTCAGCCGCGGGTTCCGGTGGCGACCAGTGCGGCGACCGGCAGGCCCCGGGCCGCGTACGGGGCGGCCAGCCGGAGGTACTCGGTGCGGATCGCGTCGATCTCCTCGGGCGGGCGGCCCTCGACCAGGGCGGCGGTGATCACTGTGCCGCCGAGGACGTGCCGCCACCAGTCGGCCGGGTCGACCCGGTGCGTCCAGCGGACCCGGTCGACCGACACCTCGGTGAAGCCGGCGCCGGCGAGCAGGGCGGCGAGGCCGTCGGGCGAGGCGTACCGGGTGAAGGGGGCGACGCCGGGGAGTCCGGCGGGCGGCGGGCCGCCGGCCGCGCGGACGGCGTCGAAGACCAGGCCCTGCGCCCGGTTGGCGGCGAGGGTGTCCCAGCAGGAGAGGGCGAGCCGGCCGCCGGGGGCGAGCACCCGGTGGAGGTCGGCCGCGGCGGCGGGCGGGTCGGGCACGTGGTTGATCACGAAGGCGCCGACCGTCGCGTCGAACCGGCCGTCCGGGTACGGGAGCCCGGGCAGGGCCGCCCGTTCGACCCGGGCGCCGGACAGCGCGGCCGCGGCGGCCTCGACCATCTCGGGGACGGCGTCGGTGGCGGTCACGTCGGCGCCGCGCCGCAGGGCGAGCGCGGCGAGCCGGCCGGTGCCGCAGCCGACCTCCAGCAGCCGGGTGCCGGGGCCCGCGCCGACGGCGTCGAGCAGAGCCGGGTGGGCCCCGGCGGTCATCGCGCCGAAGCCCTCGCCGTAGGTGGTGCTGCGGGCGGCCCAGCCGCGCCGTTCGAACGCGGCGAAGTCCGCCGCCCCTGCGCCGCTCACTGGACGCAGAACTCGTTGCCCTCGGGGTCGGCGAGGGTGACGTGCCTGGTGCCGGGCTCGTCGATCCGGGCGAGCACGGTGGCCCCCAGGGCGACCAGCCGGTCCACCTCGGCCTCACGGCGCTCGGGCCCGGCGTGCAGGTCGAGGTGGAGCCGGTTCTTGACGGTCTTGGCCTCGGGGACGGCCTGGAAGAGCAGGCGCCGGCCGTGGCCGATGCCGGTGGCCGGGTCGAAGGGGTCCTCGGGGTGCCGGACGGCGGCCATCGCCTTGAAGGCCTTGCGCCCGTCGACGACCGTCCAGGCCTCGGCGGGCAGCATGCCGCCGGTGATCAGCCGCTCCACGACGGGGCTGTTGTCCTCGACGAGGTAGCCGAGGGCCTCGCCCCAGAACGCGGCCTGGCGGTGCGGGTCCGCGCAGTCCACGACGATCTTGTAGTCGAGAGTCATGCTACCGGTTATAGTGGTTACATGGACGACGCCGCAACCGGACTCGTGCTGCACCACCCCGACGGCACCTCCCACCGCTTCGACCCCGGCGCGCTCTGCCTGGAGCTGCTGCCCACCGGCGGGGCCGGCGCCCACGCCCGCTACGAGGTGCTGCACCGGCCCGCCGACCTCGCCGAGTGGATCGCCGCCTGCCGGCTGGACACCGGCGAGGTCGCCGTCGACGAGGCCGGGGTGGCCGCCGCCCGGGAGCTGCGCGACGCGCTCTGGCGGCTCACCGAGGCCAGGGCCGAGGGCCTCCCCGGCGCCCCCGCGGACTACGCGGCGGTCAACCGGGCCGCCGCCGCTCCCCCGCCCGTCCCCCGGATCGGCCCCGACGGACGGCGCGCCGAACCCGCGCCCACCACCGCGGGCGCGGTGCTCTCCGCGGTCGCCCGGGATGCCGTCGAGCTGTTCACCGGCCCGTACGCCGACCGGATCCGCGTCTGCGGCGCCCACGACTGCCAACTGCACTTCGTCGACACCTCGCGGCCCGGCCGGCGGCGCTGGTGCTCGATGGAGCGCTGCGGCAACCGGCAGAAGGTCCGGGCGCTGCGCGCCCGGCAGTCGGGAGGAGAGGGCTGACGCCCACCGGGCTCACCGGGGACGCAGGCCGGCGGATCGGCGTCCCGCGCACCCTGCCGCACCGCCCGGGGCGCTCTGGCTGCTCGTCACCTCGGCCGGGGGCACCGCGCTCCGGCCGGGCGCGGGCGTCCACCCGCCGGGCGGCCCCGGCAGCCGGTACGAGTCGTCGGACGGCACCACCGGCGAGGTGCGCAGCCACCACCCGGGCTCGCGGCTGCGGCTGACCCGGCGTCCGCCCGGCCGCGCCGCCGACACCGTGCTGCAGGTGACCGTCTCGCCCGCACCGCACGGCGTGGCGCTCCGCTTCCACCGGGAGCGGCCGGCCGACGCGGCGGAGCGGGAGCGGCGGCGGGTGCACCGGGCCGCGGTGATCGACGCGCTGGAACGCCTCGGCCCGGGTGCCTGATTCAGGCACCCGGGCCGGGGTGGGTACTGCTTCGAACAGACTCTGCGGGTCAGCGGCCGCGCTGGGCGTGGATGCCCGGCTTGCGCGTGCCGACCGACAGGTCGTCGTTCTCCGGGAAGTGGCAGGCCACCTGGTGGCCCGGCCGCGCGGCGACGAGCGGCGGCTCCTGGGTGGCGCAGACGTCCTGCGCCTTCCAGCAGCGGGTGCGGAAGCGGCAGCCGCTCGGCGGGTTGAGCGGCGACGGCACGTCACCGGTGAGCAGGATGCGCTCGCGGCGCTCCTTGCGGCGCGGGTCCGGCGTCGGCACCGCCGACATCAGCGCGTTGGTGTACGGGTGCATCGGCACGCTGTAGAGCGAGTCGCGGTCGGCGATCTCGACGATCTTGCCGAGGTACATCACCGCGACGCGGTCCGACACGTGCCGGACGACCGAGAGGTCGTGGGCGATGATCAGGTAGGTCAGGCCCAGCTCGTTCTGCAGGTCGTCGAGGAGGTTGACCACCTGCGCCTGGATCGACACGTCGAGCGCGGAGACCGGCTCGTCCGCCACGATCATCTTCGGCTTGAGGGCCAGCGCGCGGGCGATGCCGATGCGCTGGCGCTGGCCGCCGGAGAACTCGTGCGGGTAGCGGTTGTAGTGCTCCGGGCTCAGGCCGCAGAGCTCCAGCAGCTCCTGCACGGCCTTCTTGACGCCGCCCTCGGTGGCCACCTTCTGCAGCCGGAACGGCGCGCCGACGATGGTGCCGACGGTGTGCCGCGGGTTCAGCGACGAGTACGGGTCCTGGAAGATCATCTGGATGTCCCGGCGGAGCGGGCGCATCGCCGAGACGCCGAGGTGCGTGATGTCCGTGCCCTCGAACTCGATCTTCCCGCCGGTGGGCTCGTCCAGACGGGTCACCAGGCGGCCCATGGTGGACTTGCCGCAGCCGGACTCGCCGACCACGCCGAGGGTCTCGCCGGGCCGGACCTCGAAGTCGAGGCCGTCCACGGCGCGCACGGCGCCGGCCTGGCGGCGCAGCAGCCCCTTGGTGATCGGGAAGTGCTTGGTCAGCCCGGTCACCTTGAGCAGGGGCTGACGGTCGGAGGCGGGCGCGGGTGCGGGGATCGCCGCCGTCTTCGAATCCGTCATCGGTTGTCTCCTGAGTGTGTTGCTGGCGGCCGGGTCACAGCCGGGGCGCGATCTCGTCGGCGAAGATCCGGTGCCGTTCGGCGATCGGCAGGTGGCAGGCCGCGAGGTGCCGGGGGGCGGCCTCGGCCAGCACGGGCACCTCGGAGGTGGACCGGCCGCCGGTCAGCTCGGCGTACGGGCAGCGCGGGTGGAAGGCGCAGCCGGACGGCACGTTGATCAGGCTCGGCGGGGTGCCCTTGACCGGGATCAGCCGGTCCTGGAGCTCCCGGTCGAGCCGGGGCATCGAGCCGAGCAGGCCCCAGGTGTAGGGGTGCTCGGGCGCCTCGAAGAGGGACGCGGCCGGGCCGCGCTCCACGGACTTGCCGCCGTACATCACCAGGATGTCGTCGGCCAGTTCGGCCACCACGCCGAGGTCGTGCGTGATGATGATGACGGCCGAGCCGAACTCCTTCTGCAGGTCCCGGATGAGGTCCAGGATCTGCGCCTGGACGGTGACGTCCAGGGCGGTGGTGGGCTCGTCCGCGATCAGCAGCGACGGGTCGTTGACCAGGGCCATCGCGATCATGGCGCGCTGGCGCATGCCGCCGGAGAACTCGTGCGGGTAGGCGTCCACCCGCTTGTCCGGCTGCGGGATGCCGACCCGGTCGAGCATCTCGATCGCGCGGGTGCGCGCCTGCTTCTTGGTGGCGCCCGGGTGGTGGGCCCGGTAGCCCTCGACGATCTGCGCGCCGACCGTGTAGTACGGGTGCATCGCGGTCAGCGGGTCCTGGAAGATCATCGCCATCTTCTGGCCGCGGAGCTTGCGGACCCGCTCGGGGTCGGCGGCGACGAGCTCCTCGCCGTCCAGCCAGACCTCGCCGGTGATCCGCGGGGCGCCGCGCTTGGTGCCGGTGCGGTGCAGGCCCATGATCGACAGCGAGGTGACGGACTTCCCGGAGCCGGACTCGCCGACGATGCCGAGCGTCTTGCCCTTCTCCAGGTCGAAGGTGAGGCCGTCGACCGACTTGACCAGTCCGTCCTCGGTGGGGAAGTGCACCCGCAGGTCGCGCACCGAGAGGAAGGCGGAGGGCTTGGTGGTGTTCAGGGTCTTGCTCATGCCAGCCTCACCCGAGGATCGACAACGGCGTACAGCACGTCAACCAGCAGGTTGGCGATGATGATGAAGAAGCCGGCGAAGAGCGTGACACCCATGATCACCGGGAGGTCGCTGGAGCTGACCGCGGAGACCGCCTCGTAACCCAGACCACGGAAGTTGAAGGTCGACTCGGTGAGCACCGCGCCGCCGATCAGGGCGCCCAGGTCCATGCCGAAGACGGTGAGGATCGGGGTGAGGGTGGAGCGCATGGCGTGCTTGCCGATGACCGTCCGCTCGCCGAGGCCCTTGGCCCGGGCGGTGCGGATGTAGTCCTCGCCGAGCACCTCGAGCAGGGTGGCGCGGGTGAGGCGGGCGTAGGTCGCGGCGTAGAGGAACGCCAGGGTGACCCACGGCAGCACCAGGTTCTGGAACCACGCGACCGGGTCGTCGCCCAGGTTCACGTAGTCGTGCGGGAACCAGCCGAGCTGGTAGACGAAGATCGCGCTGGCGAGCATGCCGGTGAAGTAGATCGGCAGCGAGACGCCGGCCAGGGCGGTCGTCATGGTGAAGCGGTCCAGCAGGGTGCGGCGGCGCAGCGCGGAGACGACGCCGGTCGCGGTGCCGAACACGAGCCACAGGGTGGCCGCGCCGGCGGCGAGCGAGGCGGTGACGCCCAGTCGGTCCAGCAGGACGGGCCACACCTCCTGCTCGGTCTTGAAGGAGTAACCGAAGCACGGCGCGGAGCAGTGGGTGATGTCCACGCCGGTGCTGTAGTCGCGCCCGACGAACAGGCCCTTCAGGAACAGGAAGTACTGCTCGACGATGGACTTGTCGAGGCCCATCTTGTGTCGGATACCCTCGACGGCCACCTTGTCGGCGATCTTGCCGACGTAGAGCAGCGCGGGGTCGGTCCCGGTCAGTTTCGGCACCATGAAGAAGATGCCGAAGGTGACCGCGGAGACCACCAGCAGCATGGCGACGACATTGACGAGCCGTCGGATGAGATATACGAGCACTGCGGTCGGCCCCGCCCCGGGCCGGCCGCGTCCCTGTGGGGACGCCGGCCGACCCGGGCGGAGCCTTCACCTGCCCTTCGGACTAGCTGTGCGAACTACGATTGCGGGCGGGGCAGGTCACTTGCCGTCGGAGACGCCCAGGGCCTGGAAGTCGACCTCGCCGAACGCGTCGGTGATGAAGACGTTGGTCAGGCGCGGGTTGCGGTAGTTGAGCGCCTTGTCGGCCACGATGGGCAGCCACACCGCGGTGTCGACGACCTTGTGGTTGATCTGCTTGTAGAGGTCGGCAGCCTTGGCCGGGTCCGTCTGGGCGGCGGCGTCGTCGAAGAGCTTGTCGATCGCCGGGTCAGAGGTCTCGGGGTAGTTGCTGTTGCCGTTCTTGGTGATGAAGCGGCTGTCCATCAGGGGCTGCATGTAGCCGGCGCCGTTCGGGTAGTCGGCACCCCAGCCGGCGACGATCAGGCCGTAGCCCTTCTGGTGGACGACGTCCGGCGCACCGGCGACGGAGGCGAGCAGCTTGCCGTCGTACTGGTCGACGTTCACCGTCACGTTGATGGCCTTGAGGGCGGTCTGCAGCGCGACGGCCGAGTTGACCTCCTTGGCCTTGTTGCCGCGGACGGCGATCGTGGTGGTGAAGCCGTCGGCCTTGCCGCACTCCTTGAGCTCGGCCTTGGCCTTCTCCAGGTCCGCCTTGCCGTCGGTCAGGCCGAACGGGTCGTACTCGTCCGAGCCGAGGATGTTCGGGGGCAGCATGTTGCCGTAGGTGGAACCGGCGACCGAACCGCCGCGGGCGGTCTGCAGCGCGGTGGGGTCGGCCGCGTACAGCACGGCCTTGCGGCAGTGGATGTTGTCGAAGGGGGCGACCTTCTGGTTCAGCGCGATGAAGCGGATGAAGCCGTTGTACGGGTCGTCCGTGTTGGCCTTCAGCTTCTCGTCCTGCAGGACCTTGACCTGGGCGGCCTGGGAGAGACCGGTCTGGCCGAAGTCGATGTCGACGGAGCCGGCCAGCAGGCGGGCGTCCATGTCGTCGGCGTTCGAGGTGACGGTCAGCTTGACGGTGTCCGGCAGCGCCTTGCGGAACGGGTCGGAGGCCGGGTCCCAGTTCTCGTTGCGGACCAGCTCGTAGCCCTTGCCCGGCTCGACCTTGGCGAACTTGTAGGGGCCGGAGGAGACCGGCTTGTCGCCGTACTTCGCGCCGGTGTCCAGCTTCTGCGGGACGGGGGCGGCGGAGCCCATCGCGAGCAGGTACGGGAAGGAGGAGTCCGCCTTCGCCAGCTTGAAGACGATGGTGGTGTCGGTCGGGGTCTCGACCGACTTCAGACCCAGCTTGTTGGGGTCGGTGTCGGTGTAGGGGCCCTTGTAGTTCTGGCCCTGGTCCAGGGACTGGATCAGGTAGGTCGGGCCGCCGGAGACGACGTCCTGCGCGAAGATGCGCTCGATGCCGTACTTGATGTCCTTCGAGGTGATCGGCGAGCCGTCCTCGAACTTCAGACCCTGCTTCAGGTGGAAGGTGTAGGTCTTGCCGTCGGAGGACACGGCCGGCTGGTTCGCCGCCAGGTCCGGGACGAGCTTGAGGCCTTCCTTGCCCGGCTTGGCGTCGTAGGCCAGGAGGGTGCGGGCGTAGTAGCGCTCGAAGTTCCACACCGAGGCGTAGTAGGCACGGCCCGGGTCGAGCGAGTCGACGTCGGTGCTCGTCCAGAGGTTGAGCGTGCCGCCCTTCTTGTCGGAGGGGTTCAGCACCTTGTCAACCGCGGCGTTGAAGCCGGCCGAGCCCTTGCTCGCGCTGTCGCTCGTGCCACCGCCCTTGGTGCCGCCGCAGGCCGCGGTGGTCAGGGCGAGCGCAGCCACGAGGGAAGCTGCGGCAAGTGTCCTGTTGCGCTTCATGGGTACGGAGTCCTCCTGGTGATGTGCGGGCACGAACGGTCCGCCGGGGGTGGGCAGGCTGAGAGGGACCTGCCTGGTATGTGGGGGGAGAGGGAGGGCTAGTTGCCCTTGGGGTCGAGCGCGTCCCGGAGGCCGTCGCCGAAGAGGTTGAACGCGAGCACCGTGACGAAGATCGCGAGACCGGGGACGACCATGTAGGTCGGGTCGGCCTGGTAGATCCGGGTCGCCTCGGAGAGCATCTGTCCCCAGGAGGGCGTCGGCGGCTTGACGCCGGCACCCAGGAAGCTGAGCGCCGCCTCGCTGAGGATGTTGGTGGGGATGATCAGCGTCGTGTAGACGAGGATCGGGGCGACCAGGTTCGGCAGCAGCTCGCGGAAGAGGATGTGGATGCTGCCGGCGCCGAGGCTGCGGGCGGCGTCCACGAACTCCCGCTCGCGCAGCGACAGTGCCTGGCCGCGGACGATGCGGCCGATGTACGGCCAGCCGAAGAAGCCGATGACCAGGACCAGGATGCCCATGCGCAGGGCGGTGCCGCCGAGGCCGAGCAGCGAGTTCGGCATGACCGAGACGAGCGCGATGGAGAACAGCAGCTGCGGGAAGGCCAGCAGCACGTCCATCACCCGGCTGATCGCCGCGTCGACCCAGCCGCCGAAGTAGCCGGCCGCGGCGCCGAGCACGACGCCGATCAGGACGGAGACGCCGGCCGCGAGGAAGGCCACGGTGAGCGAGATCTGGGCGCCGTAGAGGATCCGGCTGAAGACGTCGCGGCCGAACGTCGGGTCGACGCCGAGCAGGAAGTCGCCGCTCATGCCGCCGAACGCGCCCCTGGGGAGGCCGAGGTCCGGGTTGATCTGGTCCGGGTGGGGCTCGTCGACCGGGTGGCCGAACAGCGCCGTCAGCACCGGCGCGAAGATCGCGGCGAGGATCAGCAGGAGCACCACGGTGCCGCCCGCGAGGGCGACCTTGTCACGCTTCAGCCGGTCCCAGGCGATCCGGCCCGGAGAGCGGCCCTGGATGCGCTTGGCCGGGGCGGCAGTTGCGGCCTCGGGCCGGGCAGAGCCGGTGGTCTCGGTGGGTGTGGTCATGAGTCAGTTCGTTCCCCTCGCCGACGGTGGCCGGCCCACGGCCCGGTCCGGCGGGGCGACCCGGGCCCGATCAGGGCCCGGACCCCGGTGCGGTCCGGAGTTCGCGACAGGTGCGGTGCAGAGCGGTGCGGTGGTTCCGTACGCCGGTGCGGCGGTGCAGAGTTCGTTTTCGGGGTGCCGGAGCCTGCCGTCCGGGCACGGGGCCGGGGCGGCGGATCACGGCGTTTGCGGGGGTACTGCGGGTCCTGCGTGGTGCCGGAGTGCGCGGCATGCACATCGCGCGGTTCGGCGTCGCCAGGGCGCGATCACCTTTGTGGGGATCGGCTCGCGCACTGGCCGTGGGCAGCACTCTCTGTCATCGGGGAGAGGTTCCGCCAGAGGGGGCAACCGAAGGATGCCTAACTGTGATCTGTCGGCATGCAGCCCGTTGTGACCGCGAATACACCTCTTCACACGGCTGAAACAAGCCTGTCAAGACGGGTACTGACGGAAGCCCGCCAACGGCGGGAAACCGCCACCACCTGGGCATGACCCGCCACTGGCGGACGGTCGCCACAAGGGCGGGTAAAGGGGAGGGAAAGGCGAAGGATCAGCGGCCGGGGTAGCCCGGCCACGGCTGCTGGGGCCACGGCTGCGGACCCGGCGCCGATTGCGGAGAGTAACCGTAGGGCGGGTAGGGGGCCGCGCCCTGCGGGTGCCCGAACTGGGTGTCGCGGTCGAAGAACGGGCGGGCGTTCGCCCGCATCCACATCGCGACCGGGTCGAACTCGTCCGCCATCGCGACCGTCGACACCGCCAGCCCCTCCGGGGCGAGCTGCGCGGCCCGCTGCACCAGGGCGCGGGCGGCCTCCACCGACGGCGGAGAGTTGTCGTACAGGTCCAGGCCGACGGCCAGGTACGCCTCGCCCAGCGCGGGCTGCACCCACGCCTGGCGCAGCGAGCGCAGCGGACGGGTCTGCACGGCCTGCTGCTCCAGCAGCCCGTAGAACTGCGGCGCGTTCAGCCGCGGCTCGGAGATCCGCAGCGGACCGGCCGGCAGCCGGTCCAGGCCGACCGCGACGCGTCTCAGGTCGGCCCAGGGGACGCCGACGCCGCCGCCCGGGGCGTGCGGGTTCAGCCACAGGCCCCAGCGGGTGCGGAAGAGCGCGGCGGCGATCTCCTGGCCGGAGATCACCTCGTGGGCGCGGGCCCAGCCGCTGGCGGCGAGCTGCTCGGCCGAGGTGACGGCGGGGGCGTAGCCGTGCCCGCCGATGTCCATGTTCCCGTACTGGGCGTCCGGGCTGCCGGGCGTGCCGTGCCAGAGCAGCATCCAGACCTGCCCCTGGGCGAGCGCCCGCAGCAGGTTCTCGTACGCGTCGTAGCGTTCCGGGACGACCGCGCCGAGGGCGCGCTCGATGGCGCCCGGGTCACCGCCGGGCGGTGCCACGGGTGCCTGGCCCCACGGGCCCGGCCCGCCGCCTGCCGCTGCCGCGCTCATGCGCCCGCCTCGCTCCGCTCGCTCACGTCGCCGTGCCCCGTCTTGTTCCGTCTTCCGCCGCTCGTGCCCACTGCCGGGCAGCACCCTATTGCGCGCGGCCGACAGGCGTCATGCCGCATACCCCCTCGTGATACCCCCGGGCGGCGCCGGTGTCCCGCCGGCAGGCGCCCGGGCCGGCCGGACCGGCGGTCACGCCCGGACGTAGAAGGGCGCCACGCAGGTCAGCAGCCACTCGACGACGGGGTCGTCGGCCATGTCCAGCAGCACCAGGTGGACGCCCCACGGCGGCGGCGCGGTTCCGAGCGCGCGGCCGAGCGCCTCGTTGACCTGCACCGGATCGGCCGGACCGGCCGGGTCGAGCTGGATCCCGACGTACAGCTGCGGGGCGTCCGCCTCCACCCGGGCGAGCGCCCGACGGGCCGTCAGCACGCCGGGCAGCCGGGACAGTTCGGAGGTGGCCGCGGCGAGGAAGGCGTACGGCTCCTGGTGCGGCTCGGGCTCGCGCAGCGCCACCGAGGCGCCCTCGACGGCCTCGCCGGCGGTGCGGCCGCCCTGCGGTCCGCGGCGCAGCTCGCCGACGCCCTCCGGCGGCACCGGGATGCCCACCGGCGCCTCCGGGTTGACGGCGATGCCGATGCCGAGCGGCAGCCCGCGGGCGAACTCCCACACCGGTGCGATCGCGAACGCCATGCCCGGGGCGTGCTGCAGGAACTGCTCCTGCGAGGAGAACACCGGCACGTAGGGGGTACCGGCGAGTTCGATGGTCGGCAGGTCCAGCGAGGTGCCCTGCGGGTCGGCGCCGGCCGGCAGCGGGATCCACACCTGGCTGCGGGCGAGCACCTCGATCACCCGGGGCGTGGCGCCGGGGTCGCCGAGCGCGGCGGTGAGCACCTGCTCCAGTTCGTTGGACGGCCAGGTGCCGCCCTCCGGCGCCGTGCCGGGTGCGGCCCACGCCTGTGCCTCGCCCGCCGGATACCCCATGTACGGCCCCTTCGCTCGTCCCCTGCACAGAGCCTAGCGGGCCGCCCCCTCTCCCATCAGGCCCGGCGGCATGCCATGATGAGCGCGCTCGACCCTCCAAGTTCATACTGGCCGCTCGAACCCGCGCGGGAGAGTCCGGAACGCCCCCAGGGGCGAGGCCGGCGCCGAAGGAGCAAGTCCTCCCCGGAATCTCTCAGGCACCCATACCGCACGGGCGAGGCACATCTGGAAAGTGGACACGGCCGCGCCGTGCGCCCACCCACGGTGCAAGCCGCCATCCTTGAGGTGGCGGTGAAGCTCTCAGGTTGTTGACGACAGACGGGGAGACTCCATCCGCCGTCCTGCCCGTTTCCGGGCGGGAGGGTCGCCCGTGTGCCCGCAGAGCAGCCAAGGAGTCCTGCCGTCATGTCCCTCCGCCTCACCGCGCTCGACGCGCTGCACCGTTCGCTCGGTGCCACCATGACCGACTTCGCCGGCTGGGACATGCCGCTGCGCTACGGCAGCGAGCGCGAGGAGCACCTCGCCGTCCGCACGAAGGCCGGTCTGTTCGACCTCTCGCACATGGGCGAGATCACCGTCTCCGGCCCGCAGGCCGGCGAGATGCTGGACCACGCGCTGGTCGGCTTCATCTCGGCGCTGGGCGTGCTGCGCGCCCGCTACACCATGATCTGCCGCGAGGACGGCGGCATCCTCGACGACCTGATCGTCTACCGCACCGCGGAGGACGAGTACATGGTGGTCGCGAACGCCTCCAACGCCCAGGTGGTGCTGGACGCGCTGACCGAGCGCGCCGAGGGCTTCGACGCCGTCGTCCGCGACGACCGCGACGCCTACGCGCTGATCGCCGTCCAGGGCCCGGAGGCGAACGGCATCCTCGCCTCGCTGACCGACGCCGACCTGCCCGGCCTGAAGTACTACGCGCTGCTGCCCGCGACCGTCGCCGGCAAGCAGGTCTGGCTCGCCCGTACGGGCTACACCGGCGAGGACGGTTTCGAGGTCTTCTGCGCCCCGGCCGACGCCGAGCACCTGTGGTCGACGCTGACCGCGGCCGGTGCCGACAAGGGCCTGGTGCCGTGCGGCCTGTCCTGCCGCGACACGCTGCGCCTGGAGGCGGGCATGCCGCTGTACGGCCACGAGCTGTCCACCGACCTGACCCCGTTCGACGCCGGCCTCGGCCGCGTGGTGCGCTTCGACAAGACCACCAACGAGGGCGCCTTCGTCGGGCGCAAGGCCCTGGAGCAGGCGGCCGTCGAGGCCGAGTCCGCGCCGCCGCGCAAGCTGGTCGGCCTGGTCTCCGAGGGCAAGCGGGTGCCGCGCGCCGAGTACGCGGTGGTCGACGCCGACGGCAACCCGATCGGCCGGATCACCTCGGGCGCGCCCTCCCCCACCCTCGGCAAGCCGATCGCCATCGCCTACGTGGACGCGGCGCACGCCGCGCCCGGCACCGCCGTCGCGGTCGACGTGCGCGGCAAGGCCGAGCCGGTCGAGGTCGTGGCGCTGCCGTTCTACAAGCGCGCCCGCTGAGCGCCCCCGCCGCTCCCAGCACCGCCCTGAACCGTCCTGAACCGTCCTGCCCGGGGCGGTCCGCTCAGCGGACGGCCACGCCCCTCCCTCTTGCGATCCTGGAGAATGACGCCATGAGCAACCCCACGCACCTGCAGTACACCAAGGAGCACGAGTGGCTGACCGCCGCCGTGGACGGGGTGTCGACGATCGGCATCACCGCGCACGCGGCCGACGCCCTCGGCGACATCGTCTACGTCCAGCTCCCGGAGGTCGGTGACAGCGTCACCGCCGGTGAGACCTGTGGCGAGCTCGAGTCCACCAAGTCGGTCAGCGACCTGTTCTCGCCCGTCACCGGCGAGGTCGTGGAGGTCAACCAGGCCGTCCTCGACGACAACGCCCTGGTGAACAGCTCCCCGTTCGAGGATGGCTGGCTGTTCAAGGTCCGCGTCGAGGCGACCGACGAGCTGCTCGACGCCGAGGCGTACACCGCGTTCATCGGCGGCTGACCGCCCGCCCAACGGGGCGGCCGCAGTGCGGCGGCCGCCCCGCTCCAGCCCTTCGCTCCACGGGGAGACCCCACCTCATGACGGTTCTGAACCAGTCCCTGCACGCGCTCGACCCGGAGATCGCGGCCGCGGTCGACGCCGAGCTGCACCGCCAGCAGACCACCCTCGAAATGATCGCCTCCGAGAACTTCGCCCCGGTGGCGGTCATGGAGGCCCAGGGTTCGGTCCTGACCAACAAGTACGCCGAGGGCTACCCCGGCAAGCGCTACTACGGCGGCTGCGAGCACGTCGACGTCGCCGAGCAGATCGCCATCGACCGGGTGAAGGCGCTGTTCGGGGCGGAGCACGCCAACGTCCAGCCGCACTCCGGTGCGCAGGCGAACGCCGCCGCGATGTTCGCGCTGATCCAGCCGGGCGACACCATCCTGGGCCTGAGCCTGGCGCACGGCGGCCACCTCACCCACGGCATGAAGATCAACTTCTCCGGCAAGCTCTACAACGTGGCCGCGTACCACGTCGACGAGAAGACCGGCCAGGTGGACATGGCCGAGGTCGAGCGCCTCGCCAAGGAGCACCAGCCCAAGCTGATCATCGCCGGCTGGTCCGCCTACCCGCGCCAGCTGGACTTCGCCGAGTTCCGCCGCATCGCGGACGAGGTCGGCGCGCTGCTCATGGTCGACATGGCGCACTTCGCCGGCCTGGTCGCCGCGGGCCTGCACCCCTCGCCCGTGCCGTACGCGGACGTGGTCACCACCACCACCCACAAGACGCTGGGCGGCCCGCGCGGCGGCGTCATCCTCTGCAAGGAGCAGTGGGCCAAGAAGATCAACTCCGCGGTCTTCCCCGGCCAGCAGGGCGGCCCGCTGGAGCACGTGATCGCCGCCAAGGCCGTGGCCTTCAAGGTCGCCGCCTCGGAGGAGTTCAAGGACCGCCAGCGCCGCACCCTGGAGGGCGCGAAGATCCTGGCCGAGCGCCTGCTGCGCCAGGACACCGTGGACGCCGGCGTCTCGGTGCTCTCCGGCGGCACCGACGTGCACCTCGTCCTGGTCGACCTGCGCAACAGCGAGCTCAACGGCCAGGACGCCGAGGACCGCCTGCACGAGGTCGGCATCACCGTGAACCGCAACGCGGTGCCGAACGACCCCCGCCCGCCGATGGTCACCTCCGGCCTGCGCATCGGCACCCCGGCGCTGGCCACCCGCGGCTTCGGCGCGGAGGACTTCCGCGAGGTCGCCGACGTCATCGCCGAGACCCTGCTGCCCGGCTTCGACGAGGCCAAGGCCACCGCGCTCAAGGCCCGGGTGACCGCGCTCGCCGCGAAGTACCCGCTCTACCCCGAGCTGTGATCCGCACCCCGCGGTAGGACCGACCGGCGATCGGAGCGCGACGCCCCCCGATCGCCGGCCGGTCTCGGCGGTTCGTCCCCCGGTGACCGGCCTCACCCCGGCCGGACACCAGGAATTCCGGGGCACCGCGCACACTGGACAGTGCGCGCGGTGCCCCCTTCCGTGTCACCCAGCAAGTCCTTCCACGAGACCAGACAAGGACGTCCCCCCCCGTGGCCATCAGCGTCTTCGACCTCTTCTCCGTCGGCATCGGGCCGTCCAGTTCCCACACCGTGGGCCCGATGCGGGCGGCCCGGATGTTCGCCCGCCGCCTGCACTCGGAGGGGCTGCTGGAGAGCACCGCCTCCGTCCGGGCCGAGCTCTTCGGCTCGCTCGGCGCCACCGGCCACGGCCACGGCACCCCCAAGGCCGTCCTGCTGGGCCTGGAGGGCAACTCCCCGCGCACCGTCGACGTCGACCAGGCCGACCTCGACGTCGAGCGCATCCAGCGCGACAAGCGGCTGCGGCTGCTCGCCCAGGACAAGGACGTCCAGCACGAGATCGCCTTCGACCCGGCGACCCAGCTGGTGCTGCACCGCCGCCGCTCGCTGCCGTACCACGCCAACGGCATGACCCTGGCCGCGTACGACGAGGCCGGCGCGCCCGTCCTGGAGAAGACCTACTACTCGGTCGGCGGCGGCTTCGTCGTCGACGAGGACGCGATAGGCGCCGACCGGGTCAAGCCGGACGACACCGCGCTGCGCTACCCCTTCCGCACCGGCGAGGAGCTGCTGCGGCTCACCCGCGAGACCGGCCTGTCGATCTCCGGCCTGATGCTGGAGAACGAGAAGGCCTGGCGCAGCGAGGCCGAGATCCGGGCCGGGCTGCTGGAGATCTGGCACGTCATGCAGGAGTGCGTCGCGGCCGGGCTCGGCCGCGAGGGCATCCTGCCGGGCGGGCTGAAGGTCCGCCGCCGGGCCGCCTCGGCCGCCCGGGCGCTGCGCGCCGAGGGCATCGGCCCGGCCAACGCGATGGAGTGGGTGACCCTCTACGCGATGGCGGTGAACGAGGAGAACGCCTCCGGCCGCCGGGTGGTCACCGCGCCGACCAACGGTGCCGCGGGCATCGTCCCGGCCGTGCTGCACTACTACCTGAACTTCGTGCCCGGCGCCGACGACGAGGGCATCGTGCGCTTCCTGCTGGCGGCCGGCGCGATCGGCATGCTCTTCAAGGAGAACGCCTCGATCTCCGGCGCCGAGGTCGGCTGCCAGGGCGAGGTCGGCTCGGCCTGCTCGATGGCGGCCGGCGGCCTCGCCGAGGTGCTCGGCGGCAGCCCCGAGCAGGTCGAGAACGCCGCGGAGATCGGCATCGAGCACAACCTCGGCCTGACCTGCGACCCGGTCGGCGGCCTGGTGCAGATCCCCTGCATCGAGCGGAACGGCATGGCCTCGGTGAAGGCCGTCACGGCGGCGCGGATGGCGCTGCGCGGCGACGGCCGGCACCACGTCTCCCTCGACAAGGCGATCAAGACCATGAAGGAGACCGGCGCCGACATGAAGATCAAGTACAAGGAGACCTCGCGCGGCGGCCTCGCCGTGAACGTCATCGAGTGCTGACCGGGCCGGGCGGAAGCCCGGCCTGACGGCAGGCATTCATAGGCCGCTCATTAGGGTTTGGTAAGTCTTCGAAGGTTGCGAGGGGTATGCACCTTTGGATCGATTTGTCCAGACCAGTCCTGGCATGCGACAGTGGAGGCATTCCACGGCCTCCACCGACCCGGTTCGGCCGTTCCCACCGCGCGGCGCGCACCCCCTTGGCCGCGCGGTGACGCGCACGGGCCCCCGACACCGCACACCGAGCGGAACGGGGGCCCTGCTCATGTCCGGGCACCCGGGCCCGCCGCGTCAGGCGGCGCGCTCGCGCACCCTCAGCTCGCACCAGACGGACTTGCCGCGCGGCAGCAGGTCCGCGCCCCAGCGGTCCGACACCGCGTCGACCAGCACCAGCCCGTGGCCGTTCTCCGCCCCGCCGCGTTCGGCCGCCACGATCAGGCAGGGCAGCGCCCGCGAGGAGTCCCGGACCTCGATCCGCACCCAGCCCGGCCGGCGTGCCATCTTCAGGCCGACGGTACGCCCCCCGGCGTGCCGCACGGCATTGGCGACCAGCTCGCCGACCAGTAACTCGCCGACGTCCAGCTGCTGCACCAGCTCCCAGGCGCCGAGCACGGCGACGACCAGGCGGCGGGCGATCCCGGCCGACTCGGGGCGGGAGGGCAGCCGCACCTCCTCCTCGGCCGCCGGGTCGCGCAGCAGCTCGAAGGCGGCCTGCTCCAGCTCGTCCGCGGTCAGCCGCTCCAGGGCCGCCAGCGCGAGGCCGCGGCCGGCCGACGCGTCGTCACCGGCCGTGCCGAGCACCCGATTCGACGCCTGGTCCGCCTCACGCCATCCCGCCATGGCGCCCATCATTGCGGAACGCATGCGGGTGCGTACGGACAATGAGCAAACGATCACGGCGGGGGACATATGACAGCGGCACGCCGGACGGGCCTACCAGGCAGTCCAGGGCACGTTCCACCCGCTCAGGCCGTTCTCGCCGGACACCCGCGGGCCGTCGGAATTCACCACGGTGACGACGTCGCCGATCATTGACGCGTTGTAGAAGCGGCCGGCGTCGGTGCCGTCGCTGCCGTAGCGGGTGTCGGCGATGCCGATGCAGCCGTGGCTGGCGTTGGAGCGGCCCATCGAGCCGATCGCCCAGGAGTTGCCGTGCACGTAGGTGCCGGTGTCGGTGAGCCGCATGGCGTGCGGCACGTCGTCGAGGTCGTACTCGTCGCCGGCCCGGATGCCGCTGACGCCGTTGGAGGACATCCGCGTCTTGCGGGCCATCTCCTCGATGACCATGGTGCCGTTGAAGCTGTCGAACCCGGCCTTGCCGGCGGTGAACTTCACGGTGTCCACCGTCTGCCCGTTCTCCACCACGGTCATCCGGTGGGTGGCGACGTCCGCCGTGCTCACCCGGGAGCGGCCGACGGTGAAGTGCTCCTCGCCGTCCTTGTCCCCGTAGACGCCGGGGGCGAGCTCGGCGCTCTTCAGCCGGTACTTCACCGTCACCTTGGTGCCGGGCTTCCAGTACTCCGCCGGGCGGAAGTCCACCCGGTCGTCGCCGAACCAGTGCGGCTTCACCGCGGTGCCGTCGGAGGTCTCGAAGACCACCGCGCGCTCCACCTCGGCGCGGTTCTGCACCGCCTTGCGGAAGCGCAGCGACACGATCATGCCGACGCCGTACGTCTGCCCGTCGTCCAGGTTGCTGTAGGAGCCGGTCCGCCGGGCCGGGGTCAGCGTGCTGAAGGCGCTCTCGGCGGTGGTCACCAGCCCGTTCGGGTCGGTGGCCCGCGCCGTCACCCGGTACTGCGCGGAGACGGCGAGTGCGGCGGCGGGCGTCCAGCCGAGGCCGTCCGCGGCGAGCGTGCCGGGCACCTCCCGGCCGTCCTCGCCGGTCACCTTGACGGAGGTCAGCTTCCCGCCGGTCGCGGTGACCTTCAGCGCCCCGGACGGCTTGACGTCGGTGGCGCCGTTCTTCGGCTCGACGGTCACCACCGCCGCCGGGACGGTGGGCCGCGGCCGGGCGGCCGTCGTCCCCGCGGCGGAGGCCGCGCCCCCCGGCGACCCGGACGGCCCGCAGGCCGCCGCCGCCAGCACCAGTGCTCCCCCGAGCAGACCCGCCGTCAGACCTCTGCGCACGGACCCCATGCCGGTCCCCCTCCGTCCCCGCCGCGCACTCCCCGTCGCGGCACCCACCGAATACACGCTCCGGGCGGGGCCGGAGTTGCAGCCCGCAGCGCGACGATCCGGTCACGAACCCGCAACGGCCCGGCCGCTCGCGGGGAGCGGCCGGGCCGTCGGCAGGGTCACCGGGTGTCCGGAGGCGTGCGGCCTACCAGTTGCTCCAGGGGAGCGTCCAGCCGCTGAGGCCGTTGTCCGGGGAGACCGTGCGGCCCTTGGAGTTGACGATCTTCACCACGTCGCCGACCAGCGAGCTGTTGAAGAAGGTGCCGGCCGAGGAGGACTCGCTGCCGCCCTTGACGTCCTTCAGGCCGATGCAGCCGTGGCTGGCGTTGGACTTGCCGAAGGCGTTGCCCCAGTAGTTGCCGTGCACGTAGGTGCCCGTGGTGGTGAGGCGCATCGCGTGCGGCACGTCCGGGACGTCGTACTCGTCGCCCTTGACGTTGGCCACGGTGGCCGAGTTCATCCGGGTCACCTTCTCCTTGCCGGAGATGACCATCGTGCCGTTCCAGGACGGGTTCTGGTCGTTGCCCGCGGTGATCGGGATGCTCTTGGTGGCGCCGCCGCCGCTCGCCACCGTCATCACGTGCTTGGCGGCGTCGACGGTGCTGACCTGGTAGCGGCCGATGGTGAACGGCTCGTCGCGGTCCACGTCGCCGTAGACGCCCGGGGAGACCTCGACGCTCTTCAGCCGGTACTTGACCGTCACCTTGGTGCCGGGCTTCCAGTACTCCGCCGGGCGGATGTCCAGGCGCTGCGAGCCGAACCAGTGGCCCTTCACGACGGTGCCGTCGCTGGCCTCGACGGTGATGCCCTTGAGGACGGCGTCCTTGTTCTTGACCGGCTTGCTGAACGCCACCGAGACGATCATGCCGACGCCGTAGGTGCCGTTGTCGGCGATGTTGTCGTTGGTCGCGACCTTCTTCGCCGGGGACAGCGTGGTGAAGCCGGAGGAGATCGCGGCGGGCAGGCCGGCGTCGTCCTTGGCCTGCGCGTTGACGGTGTAGGCCATGCCGACCGCGAGCGGCGCGCTCGGCTTCCAGCTGAGGCCGTCGGCGGCGATGGTGCCGGCGACCGCCTTGTCGTTCTTGTCCTTCAGCTCGACGGAGGTGAGCTTGCCGCTCGCGACCGTCACGGTGAAGCCGCCCGGCTGGACGTCGGTGGCGCCGTCCTTGGCGCTGACGGTGAGCACCGCGGCGGACGCCTTGGGGGCGGCCTGCGTGGTGGAGCCGCCGGACGAGCCGGCCGCGCCGCTCGCACCGCCGGAGGCGCCCGCGGCAGCCGAACCGCCGGATCCGCCCGAACCGCCGTCGTTGCAGGCGGCGGTGAACAGCAGCACGCCGCCCATCGCCAGCGCGACGGCCGCGGTGCGTGCGGTACGACCGGTGCGGCCCGCCCCGGCCGCACCTCTGACTATCGCGGCCTCGGCCGCCTGAACCGGCTTCACTCGGTTGCTCCCCTCCCGGTACCCACGCTGGATACACGCATCCGCGCCCGGGTCGGTTTCACCGGGGGTCGGACTTCTTCCGCGCGCCGCCGACGGGGAAGAGCCCCCGGCCCGCGTGGCACGCCAGGATAACTGCCCCGGATGAGTGAATCTTCCGCAGGTGGGGGGTGCCGGTTCGGTGAATCGCCGGGTGCAGGTCAGCGCGGTGCGGAACCCAGCGCGCTGCCCTGCAGCCAGGCCGCCCAGGACAGGTTCCAGCCGTTCAGGCCGTTGGACGGCTGGACGACCGCGCCGGTGTCGCCGCGCACCTCCAGCACGTCGCCGACCAGGGTGTGCTCGAAGAACCAGCCGGCCGGCGAGTCGGCGTCACCGCCCTGCCGATCGGCGATCCCGATGCAGCCGTGGCTGGTGTTGGCGGCGCCGAACACCTCCTCCTCGGCCCAGTAGTTGCCGTGCACGAAGGTGCCGGAGTCGGTCAGCCGCATCGCGTGCGGGACGTCCTTGATGTCGTACTCGTCGCCGAGGCCGACCGTCCGGGCGTTCATCCGGGTCTCCTCGAACTTCTCCGAGACCACCATGACGCCCCGGTAGGTGGGGTGCTGCGGGCCGCCGGCGGTGATCTTCAGGGTGCGCACCGGCACCCCGTCCTCGCGCACCGTCAGCGTGCTGCCCGCCAGATCGACGGTGGACACCCGGGCACGGCCGACGGTGAACGCCACCTCCTTGGCCTGGGTGCCGAACTCACCGGGCGCCAGCTCCACGTCCTTCAGCCGCAGGGTGACGGTCACCCGGGTGCCCGGCGCCCAGTAGGACTGCGGCCGGACGTCCAGGCGGCGGTTGCCGAACCAGTGCGCGGCCAGCGGCACCGGCGGGTCGGCGGCCACCTCGACGGCCCGCTCCGCCGCCGGCCGGTCCGCGACCGGACGGGTGAACCGCAGCGAGACGGGCATCCCCACCCCGACCAGCGCCCCGTCCTCCGGAGTGACGAGGGCGGCCACGGTGTGCGCCGGACCGGCCGTCACGAAGGCGGAGTGGTGGGCGGCGCGCAGCCCGTCCGCGTCCTGGGCGAGGGCGTCGACGGTGTACGGGGTGGCCGGGGCGAGCGGCTCCTCCGGGGTCCAGCGGGAGCCGTCCGGGGCGGTGCGGCCGGGCACCGCCACCCCGCGGTCGTCGGCCAGCCGCACCGACAGCAGCCGGCCCTCGGCGACGGTGACGGACACCTCGGCGTCGGAGTGCACCTCCTGGGCGCCGTCC
>NZ_BAAALD010000010.1:93801-154976 GCF_039528095.1 Kitasatospora arboriphila | reverse complement strand
CCCGCCCGCCCAGCCGTTCCAGCCGCAGCCCGCCGCCCCACCGCAGGCCGCGGCCCCGCAGCCGGCGGCCCCAATGCAGCCGCAGCGCCCGGCCCCGCAGGCCGCGGCTCCGCCCTCGGCCGCACCGCCGCAGGCGGCGGGGACGTACCAGCCGCCGCAGCCGCCGCCGGTCGCGCCGGAGGACGACGTCCCGGAGGACGACGACCCGGACCTGACCGAGGAGGCCTTCTCCGGCCAGGAGCTGATCATCCGTGAGCTCGGGGCGACCGTCCTGGAGGAGATCCACCACAACACCTGAGCCGCCCGTCCCGGCCGGCTTCCGGCCACCCCGGCGGCCGTTCACCTGCCGTTCCGGGCCACCGGTCGGCCGCTCACCGGCCACCGGTCGGCCGGGGTGGGCAGGGCAGCCACGGCGGCTGTCCGGGCCGCGTAGGCTCGGGGGCGACGATGTCGTACAGGACAGGAGATGTGCCGTGTTCCCTGGTGGCCAGCCCAACATGCAGCAGCTGCTGAAGCAGGCGCAGAAGATGCAGGAGGAGCTCGGCAAGGTCCAGAAGGAGCTGGCCGAGACCAAGGTGAGCGGTTCGGCGGGCGGCGGCCTGGTCGAGGCGACGGTGACGGGCTCCGGCGAGCTGGTCGCGCTCGCGATCGCGCCGGCCGCGGTCGACCCGGAGGACACCGAGACCCTGGCGGACCTGGTGCTGGCCGCGGTGCGGGACGCCAACGCGGCGGCCCAGAAGCTGCAGGCCGAGCGGATGGGCCCGCTGACCCAGGGCCTGGGCGGCGGCGGCATCCCCGGCCTTCCCTTCTGAGTCCGGGCCCGAGTCCGGGTCCGGGTCCGGGTCCGATCGGGCACCACCGCCGCGGCCGCCCGCCGCGCGCGGTGCACGGCGGGTGGCACTCCGGTGGCGTGCAGTGTGCCGGTACGCGCCGGTGCTGTGTGATTTATGGGTGAGTCGGGCGCCGGACGGTGTGTCCGGCGCCCGATTCGTTGGATGATGGCACCGGAGCGACGGGCCCCGGAGCACTGGGTTCCGGGCCGTGGCCCCGGCCGAAGGAAGGCGTGACGTGTACGAGGGCGTGGTTCAGGACCTGATCGACGAACTGGGCAGGCTGCCCGGCGTCGGGCCCAAGAGCGCGCAGCGGATCGCCTTCCACGTCCTGCAGGCCGATCCGGTGGACGTCCGGCGGCTGGCCGGCGCGCTGATGCAGGTGAAGGAGAAGGTCCGGTTCTGCGCGGTCTGCGGCAACGTCGCGGAGTCCGAGCAGTGCCGGGTCTGTCTGGACCCGCGCCGCGACCTGGCGGTGATCTGCGTGGTCGAGGAGCCGAAGGACGTGGTGGCGATCGAGCGGACGCGCGAGTTCCGCGGCCGGTACCACGTGCTGGGCGGCGCGATCAGCCCGATCGAGGGCGTCGGTCCGGACGACCTGCGGATCCGGGAGCTGATGACCCGGCTCGCCGACGGCACGGTCACCGAGCTGATCCTGGCCACCGACCCCAACCTGGAGGGGGAGGCGACCGCCACCTACCTGGCCCGGCTGTGCAAGCCGATGGGTCTGAAGGTGACCCGGCTGGCGAGCGGCCTGCCCGTCGGCGGGGACCTGGAGTACGCCGACGAGGTCACCCTCGGCCGGGCCTTCGAAGGGAGACGACTGCTCGATGTCTGACCACAGGGACACCGCCCACACCAGCGAGCCCGACGACTTCGCCGTGCAGATCGCCGACTCGGTGGAGAGCTTCGTGCTCGCCGTCACCGAGGTGGCCAAGGGCGACGAGCCGGGCAGCGCGATCTCGCTGCTGCTGCTGGAGGTCTCGCAGCTGCTGCTGGCGGGCGGCCGGCTGGGGGCGATCGAGGACGTCGTGCCGGAGGACCGCTTCGAGCCGGACACCGGGCCGGAGCCGGACGGCGTCGAGCTGCGCGAGCGGCTCGCCGAGCTGCTGGCGCCGATCGACGTGTACCACGAGGTCTTCGACCCCTACGGTCCGCCGGAGAAGCCGAGCGCCTTCCGGATCTCGGACGACCTGGCGGGCGTGGTCGCCGAGCTGCGGCACGGCCTGGTGCACTACCGGGAGGGCCGGGTCAGCGAGGCGCTGTGGTGGTGGCAGTTCTCGTACCTGTCCAACTGGGGCTCGACCTGCACCGCGGTGCTGCGGGCGCTGCAGTCGCTGATCGCGCACGTCCGGCTGGACAGCCCGATCGGTGCGGCGGTGGACGGCGCGGACACCGACCAGGACGGTCTCACCGACGAGCAGCTGGAGCAGCAGGCGGGCGACCTGATGGCCGCCGAGCTGGGGCTGTGACGAAGGTTCCACCGAATCTCCACATCGTGAAATCCGGGGTCGGGCTGGTGCCCGGCCCCGGATTTTCTTTCGGCGGGCGGCCGTCCGCCCGCAGACCTGCCTGTTGCCGCTGCTCACCAGGCGATATGGTCGTCTCGTCATATGGATGGCTCCGGTCGCCCGCGCCCCGCTCGATAGACTGGCCGCGACCGCAGAAGGGGGCCACCACCCCCGAAACGACACAAGTCGAGGAGCGCACGTGGGCCTTGTCGTGCAGAAGTACGGCGGCTCATCCGTTGCGGATGCCGAAGGCATCAAGCGCGTCGCCCGACGGATCGTCGACACCAGGAAGGCCGGCCATGAGGTCGTCGTCGTGGTGTCCGCGATGGGAGACACGACGGACGAGCTCATCGAACTCGCGGAACAGGTGACCCCTATTCCGTCCGGCCGTGAGTTCGACATGCTGCTGACCGCAGGAGAGCGCATCTCCATGGCTCTGCTGGCCATGGCGATCAAAACGCTGGGCTTCGACGCCCAGTCCTTCACGGGCAGCCAGGCGGGCGTCATCACCGACGCCACGCACAACAAGGCACGCATCATCGACGTCACGCCCGGCCGGATCCGCAACGCCCTGGACGAGGGCAACATCGCGATCGTGGCCGGCTTCCAGGGCGTGTCGCAGGTCAGCAAGGACATCACCACGCTCGGCCGCGGCGGCTCGGACACCACGGCCGTCGCCCTGGCGGCGGCGCTCGGCGCCGAGGTCTGCGAGATCTACACCGACGTGGACGGCGTGTTCTCCGCGGACCCCCGCGTGGTGAAGAAGGCGCGCAAGATCGACTGGATCTCCTTCGAGGACATGCTGGAGCTGGCCTCGTCCGGTTCCAAGGTGCTCCTCGACCGGTGTGTCGAGTACGCGCGCCGCTACAACATCCCGATCCATGTCCGCTCGTCGTTCTCCGGCCTGCCGGGGACTATCGTGAGCGCCGACAACCCCAACAAGCCCGAAGGGGGCGAGATGGAGCAGGCCATCATCTCCGGAGTCGCCCACGACACGTCCGAGGCGAAGATCACCGTCGTCGGAGTGCCGGACAAGCCGGGCGAGGCGGCCCGGATCTTCCGTGCCATCGCGGACGCCGAGGTCAACATCGACATGGTGGTGCAGAACGTCTCCACCGCGTCGACCGGTCTGACCGACATCTCCTTCACCCTGCCGAAGACCGACGGCCAGAAGGCCATCGACGCGCTCGGCCGGGCCAAGGACGGCATCGGCTACGAATCGCTGCGCTACGACGACGCCATCGGCAAGCTCTCGCTGGTCGGCGCCGGCATGCGCTCCAACCCGGGCGTCACCGCCACGTTCTTCGAGGCGCTCTCCGAGGCCGGGGTCAACATCGAGTTGATCTCCACCTCCGAGATCCGCATCTCGGTCGTCACCCGCTCCGAGGACATCCCGGAGGCCGTGCGCGCCGTGCACACCGCCTTCGGCCTCGACACGGAGACCGACGAGGCCGTGGTCTACGGCGGCACCGGCCGCTGACGCACCGGGCGGGCCGGGGCACCCAGGTGCCCCGGCCCGCCCGCCTGCGCGCGGCCGGACGGCGGCCCGCCGGCCCGCGATCGGGACGACCGTCACGGTTTCTCCCGATCCTTCCGAGACAATCCGTCAGAATCACCCGTTGTCCCGCTGGAGCGGGCTCCGGTCGGTACGGAAGAATGGCAGGCCGTCCGGGCAACCATGACGGGGGATCGAGTGTCCAACAGGCGTGTCGAACGTGATCGAAGCGGTGCCGGCGGTGTCGCTGCCGGTGCGCCGGTCGGCAGCTAGTCGGATGGGCTCGGCCGCGGCGGCGGACGCGACAGGGGCCAGCGTCGACCAGCTCACCGAGACGTACCAGGCCCACTACCGGTCCTTGCTGCGCCTCGCCGCGCTGCTGCTCGACGACCTCTCCTCGTGCGAGGACGTCGTCCAGGAGGCGTTCATCCGGGTCCACGCAGCCCGGCGGCGGGTGCGCGAACCGGAGAAGACCCTCGCCTACCTGCGGCAGACCGTCGTCAACCTGTCCCGCTCCACCCTGCGCCGGCGGATCCTCGGCCTGCGCCTGCTCCCCAAGCCCATGCCTGACATGGCCAGTGCAGAAGAAGGGGCCTACGATGCGCTGGAGCGCGATCAGCTGAGGACCGCGCTGCGGGGACTGCAGCGCCGTCAGCGGGAGGTGCTCGTGCTGCGCTACTACGCGGACCTGACGGAGGCCCAGGTCGCCGAAGTGCTCGGCGTCTCCGTCGGCTCGGTGAAGGCGTACGGCTCCCGCGGACTGGCCGCCCTGCGCATCCTGATGGAGGGCAGCCATGACTGACGATCAGCCCGGCGCCGCCCGCGCCGAGCACGAGCTGCGGACCCTCCTCCACCGGGCCGTGGCCACCGTCGAACCCGACCCGGCCGCCCTCGGCCGGATCCGGCACGCCGTGCCCCGCCGCCGCGCCCGCCGCCGCAACGCCTGGGCGGGCGCGGTCGCCGCCACCCTGCTCGCCGCGGCCGTCGTCCCCGCCCTGCATGCCGTCCGGCCCTTCGACCTCTCCGGCGGCACCACCGCCGGCAGCACCGACGCGCACGGCGCCGACCGCACCCCGCGCGCCACCCGCGGCTCCACCGGCGGACCGCGCACCGCCCCGCTCCCCGCCCAGCCGGACGGCCGGCCCACCCCGTCCGCCGCCGCGAGCGGCAGCACCGCCGCCACCGACCCCGGCAGCACCGCCGCGAGCGCGCCCGCCGCCGTCCCCGCCTGCCTGCGCACCGATCTCGGCCGCGCCACCGCCCACCTGGAGCCGGTCGACAGCGCGGGCAGCACCTACGGCTACTTCACCGTCCGCAACACCTCGGCGCGCAGCTGCGGGGTGACCGGACCCGGCATCGTCGCCGCCACCGCCGGCGGCCCCGCCGACCAGACCCGGATCAAGGTCGTCGACCACATCGCGGGCGACGCCGCCACCGCCCTGCCCGCGCCCGCCGCCGTCGCCCTGCCGATCGTGCTCGGCCCCGGCGAGGGGTACCGGGTGCGGTTCGGCTGGGTGCCCGAGGGCACCTGCCCGAGCAGCGCCCCGCGGGTCGGTGCCGCCGCCCCCGAGGCCCCGGCCACCGCAGCGGCCAGCAGCGGCCCGGGCGCGCCCGCGGCCGCCACCGCGGAGCCCAGCCCCAGCCCGACGCCCACCGCGGACCCGCCGAGCGTCACCGTCGCCCACACCCCGGCCGGCGGCGACCCCACGGCAGCCAGCACCGTGATCACCGGGAGCTGCGGCGGCACCGTCTACCGCACCGCCCCCGAGGCCGTCCCGGCCGAGTCCCCCACGGCCGTCGCCACCCCGGGCCCGAGCCGGTAACCGTCCTCACGACGCCCGGCTGACGGGTCCGGGGGCGCGTGGGGGCACCTCCTGGCGCACCCGTGACCGTCGAGGCCACGCCCCGGCCCTCCCGCCCGGACCCCGCCGGGTGCGGACCTCGCCGGGCGGGCGGGCGGCGCGGCGGGCACCCCGGAGGCAGGGGCGGCCGTAGGAGGTGGTTACCGTGGTGGGTGTGTACCGGTTTCTCCTGACTCCGCGGTGGATCGCCGCCACCGCCGTCGGCGTGGTCGCCATCGTGGTCTGCCTGCTGCTCGGCACCTGGCAGCTCGGCCGCTTCGAGGCGCGGGTCGACACCCACCGGAACACCGCCGCGGCCGCCGCGGCCCAGGCGTCCGCCGCCCCGCTCGGCGAGGTGCTCACCGCGGGCAGCCCGCAGGTCAACACCGACACCGTCGGCCGGGCGGTCACCGTCACCGGCAGCTACGACACCGCCCACCAGCTCCTGGTGCCCGGCCGTACCCTCGACGGACGGCAGGGCTACTACGTGCTCACCCCGCTGCGCACCGCCGACGGGCGGGCCGCCGCGGTCGTCCGCGGCTGGGCGCCCGGCGACCCGGGCAGCGGCCCCGCCGTCCCGGCGGCCCCCGCCGGCGAGGTCACCGTCGCCGGACGGCTCCAGGCACCGGAGAACAGCGGCAGCGGCGGCGCCGTCGCGGGCGGACTGCCCGCCGGGCAGCTCGGCACCATCAGCCCGGCCACCCTGATCAACGTGCTGCCGTACCCCGTCTACGACGGCTGGGTCGCCGCGGACGGGGCGACCGGCCCGCTGACCGCGGTGCCCACCGTCGAGCCGCAGGGCGGCAACGGCCTCACCCTGCGCGCCTTCCAGAACCTCGGCTACACGCTGGAGTGGTTCGTCTTCGCCGGCTTCGTGGTCTTCATGTGGTTCCGCCTCGTGCGCCGCGAGGCCGAGGCCGCCCAGGACCGGGCCCTCGGGCTCGTCTGAGCCCGGCCCCGGCGGCCCGGGCGGTCAGCGCTTCGTCGGCAGCGGGGTCTTCGCCGTCGGCAGCGGCGAGCGCGGCGAGGGCAGCACGCCCCCGGCGGCCGTCCCCGGTGAGGCGCTCGGGAAGGACCACGACCCGCTCGGCGACGGGCTCGGCGAGGAACCGCAGGAGCCGTCGCCGCTCGACCCGGAGGTCGACCCCGAGGTGGTGCTGCTGTGGTGGTGGTGCACCGTGCGGCTGCTCTTCGACTTCTTCGCGCTGCGCCCCGTCTTGGCCAGCAGCTGCGCGGACAGGTCGCCGCCGAGCGCACCGCCCGCCGCGGTCCCGTCCGCGGCGGTGTCGTCCGGGGCGGTCCCGGCGACCGTGAACGCGTCCACCGACAGCGACGGCCGGCCCGCCGCGTCGTAGTCGCAGGGGTCGTCGCTCTCGTCCGAGCACGCGGTCGCCGTCAGCAGGACGGTCAGGGCCGCGGCGGTGGCCAGGGCGGTGCGTCTGCTCATCTGCCGTCTCCCCCGAGCGCGGGGCCGTCGAGGTGGCGCCGCGCGAAGTCGATCTCCAGCCTCAGCTGCCGGATGCGTTCCTCCACCACCAGCGAGCCGTGCCCGGCGTCGTAGCGGTAGACCTCGTGCACCTTACCCAGCTCGTCCAGCCGGCCGACGTAGTTCTCGATCTGCCGGATCGGGCACCGCGGGTCGTTCACCCCGGCGCTGATGTACACCGGGGCCTTCACCCGCTCCACGTAGGTGAGCGGCGAGGACGCCCGCCAGCGGTCCGGCACCTCCTCCGGGGTGCCGCCGAACAGCGTGCGGTCCAGCGACTTCAGCGCCTCCATCTCGTCGTCGTACGCGGTGAGGTAGTCCGCCACCGGGACGGCCGCCAGGCCCAGCGTCCAGTCGTCCGGCTGCACCCCCAGGCCCAGCAGGGTCAGGTAGCCGCCCCAGGAGCCGCCGGACAGCACCAGCCGGGCGGGGTCCGCCAGCCCGGACTCCACCGCCCACGCCCGGACGGCGCCGATGTCCTCCAGCTCGATCAGGCCGACCCGCTCGCGCAGCGCGTCCGTCCACGCCTGCCCGTAGCCGGTCGAGCCGCGGTAGTTGACCCGGACGACGGCGAAGCCGTGGTCCAGCCAGGCCGCCGGCCCGGCCGCGAAGGAGTCGCTGTCGTGGTGGGTCGGGCCGCCGTGCACCTCGAACACCGTCGGGAACGGGCCCTCGCCGGCCGGCCGTTGCACCAGCGCGTGCACCCGGCCGCCCGGGCCCTCCACCCAGACGTCCTCCACCGGCACCGACCCCGGCGGCACCGGCCCCGGCGCCCGCAGCACCACCGTGCCCGCCGTCGAGCGGACGGCCGAGGGCTCCGCCGCCGAGGACCACAGGAACTCCACCGTGCCGTCCGGCCGCGCCGTCGCCCCCGCCACCGTGCCCCGCGGCGTGTCCAGCCGGGTCAGCCGGCCGCTCGCCAGGTCGTACGAGAACAGCTCGCTGCGGGCCTCGTACTCGTGCTCGATCAGCAGGGCCCGCGCGCCCGGCCGCCACTGCGCCGACAGGTCGCCGGGGAACTCCCGGCCCTGCTCGTCGCGCAGGCCCAGCTCGGTCTCCGAACCGGTGGCGACGTCCCACAGCATCGGCTCCCAGCGGCCCCGCCGCTGGTGCGCGACCAGCAGCCGGGTGTCGCCGTCCGCCGGCGCGAAGCCGAGGCAGGCCACCCCGCGCGGCTCCTCGCGGCCGGTCACCTCGTCCAGCTCGGCGAGCGCCGCGCCGTCGGACAGCCGCAGCACCCGGATCGCCGAGTGCATCGCGTCACCGTGCTCGGTGTGGTCGACCGCCAGCAGCGAACCGTCGTACGAGAGGTCGCCGATGCCGCCGTACTCGGCGTGCCGGTACACCTCCTCCACCTCCGAGGCGCCGGGGCGGCGCAGGAACAGCGTGGTGCCCTCGTCGTCCGTCGAGGTGCCGACCACCACCGTGCCGTCCCGGCCCAGCGCCAGGCCGGCCGAGTACGCGGCGGGCACACCCGGCACCGCCTCCTCGTCCGGGCCGCCCGCGAACGGCTGGCGCCGCCACACCCCGAACTCGTCGCCGTCGGTGTCGTCGAACCACCACACCCACGCGCCGTCCGGACTGAGCTCGGCGTCCGTGGTGCCGTTCGGGCGGTCCGTCACCCGGCGGTGCACGTCCGCGGCCCGGTCCCAGGCGTACACCTCGTAGGTGCCGGTGGAGTTCGACACGTACAGCGCCCGCTCCGGGGCGTCGTCCGCCCAGTCCGGCAGCGACACCCGGGCCGCCCGGAACCGCTGCTCCCACGCCGGTGCGCTGCTCTTCTCCTCGCTCATCCCCCCATCCAACCCGATGCCCGGCGCGGAACGGAACGCGTCCGACCGCGCCGGGCACCGGGCCGCGGCGGCAGCCGCCCTCAGGCGCCCGGGACCCTGTCCAGGAACCCGGCCACCGAGGCGATCCGGCCCGCGCCGTCCAGGGCGAGCACGTCGAAGCCCTCCACCAGCGGCTCCGCGCCCGCCGGCCCCAGACCCCAGGTGAACCGGGCCACGTGGTGGTGCGCGTCGACCGGGCCCAGGGTGAACACGAACCCCGGGAACTGCCCCTGCACCGCCGCCACCGTCGCGTCCAGCCCGTCCCGCCCGGCCACGTCCACCAGCGGGTCGGTGTAGCTGCCGTCCTCCGCCCACAGGGTCTCGATCACGGCCCGGCGGGCCTCGCCGTCGGTCTCGTTCCAGACGGCGATGTACTGCTCCACGATCTGCTGAAGGTCGCTCACGGTGGTGTCCTCCCGATCCGTCGCGGGTCGTTCCCGCTGCTCACGAAGGTAGGCGGGATCCGTACCCGGCGAATCCGTCAGCCATAGGCAAGTACCCTGCCCCGCAACGGAATCGGCTGGGTAGGGTGACGGTCATGCTGTACGGCAGGGCGGGGGAGCAGGCACAGGTCCGGGCACTGCTGGCCGCGGCACGCGGCGGCCGCAGCGGCGCACTCGTGCTGCGCGGCGAGGCCGGCATCGGCAAGACCGCCCTGCTCGACGCCGCCGCCCGGGACGCCGGGGACTTCCGGATCGTCCGCGCCGCCGGCATCGAGTACGAGGCCGAACTCCCCTTCGCCGGACTGCACCTGCTCCTCGCCCCCGCCCTCGACCGGCTGGACGCCCTGCCCGGACCGCTGCGCCGCGCCCTGCAGGGCGCCTTCGGGCTCGCCGACACCAGCCCCGGCGACCGCCTGCTGCTCGGCCTCGCCGCCCAGCACCTGCTCGCCGAACTCGCCGCCGAACAGCCGCTGCTGTGCCTGGTGGACGACGCCCAGTGGCTCGACTCCGCCTCCGCCGAGGCCCTGCTCGTCGCCGCCCGGCGACTCCGCGAGGAGGGCGTCGTGCTGCTGTTCGCCGCCCGCGACGGCGAGGGCACCTTCCCCGCCGGCGGACTGCCGGAACTGCGGCCCGCCCCGCTCGGACCCGCCGACGCCGAACGGCTGCTGCCCGCCGCCCTCGACCCGGCCGTCCGCCGCCGGGTGCTCGCCGAGGCCCACGGCAACCCGCTCGCCCTCACCGAACTGCCCGCCGCCCTCGGCACCGACACGGCGGGCGGCCCGCTGCCGCTGCCCGGCCGGCTGCGGCTCGCCTTCCACGGACGGCTCACCCGGCTGCCCGCCGCCACCCAGACCCTGCTGCTGGTCGCCGCCACCGAGGAGACCGGCGACGCCGCCACCGTGCTCACCGCGGCCGCCGCCCTCGGCGCCGGCCCCGCCGACCTACCACCCGCCGAACAGGACGGCCTCGTCCGGGCCGACGACACCCGGATCGCCTTCCACCACCCGCTGCTGCGCAACGCCGTCCTCCAGCGCGCCCCGCTCGACCAGCGGATCGCCGTCCACCGGGCCCTCGCCGGCGCCCTCGACGGCGACCGCCGCACCTGGCACCTCGCGCTCGCCGCCACCGGCCCCGACGCCGCCCTCGCCGACGCCCTGGAGGAGGCCGCCCACCGCGCCGAGGCCCGCGGAGGACACGCCGGCGCCGCCGCCGCGTACGAGCGCGCCGCCCGGCTCACCGCCGACCACGACGGCCGTACCCGCCGCCTGGTGCTCGCCGCCGAGGCCGCCGCCGACGCCGGCGAGACCGACCGTGCCGAACAACTCGCCGTCCGCGCCCGCAGCCGCACCGCCGACCCCCTCGCGCTCGCCCTCATCGACCACCTGCGGGCCACCGCCGCCTTCCTGCGCGGCGACCACCCCGCGGCCTTCCGGCTGCTCCTCGACGCGGCGGCGGGCGACCTCGCCGCCCCGCACGCCGCCCGGATGCTCTTCCAGGCCTGCCACGCCGCCTGGTACCTCGGCGAGGCCGAACTCGCCGCCTTCGCCGACCGCCTGGCCGCCCTCGACCTGCCGCCCGAGGACCCGGCGGCGCCGATCGCCGACTACCTGCTGGCCGGCACCCTGCCGCTGCTCGGCCGCCCCGCCCAGGCCCCGCCCGACGCTGCCGTGGCCGTCGACCGGGCCCGCCGGGCCGGCGCCGACGTCGTCCGCGACTTCACCCAGCTGAGCGGCATCACCCTGGTGCTCGGCCGGGACGAGGAGACCCACCGCGTCACCGCCGACCTCATCGACGAGGCCCGCCGCGCGGGCGCCGTCGGCGCCCTGCCCGCGCTGTTGTTCTTCCACGCCGAGGCGCAGCTCTTCCACGGCCGCCACCGGGACGCCGAGATCACCGCCGACGAGGGCCTCACGCTCGCCCGCGACACCGGCCAGCACCAGTGGACCAGCCAGCTCGCCGCGCTGCTGGCCCTGCTCGCCGCGCTCGCCGGCGACGCCGGCCGGTGCACCGCCCGGGTGGCCGAGGCGCTGGAGGGCGGCGGCCCGGCCCGCCCCGCGGGCCGCGCCTGGACGCAGTGGGCGTTCGGTCTGCTCGACCTCGGCGAGGGCCGCGCCGCCGAGGCCCTGGACCGGCTCGCCGAACTCACCGGCGGCCCCCAGCGCCACCACGTCTCCGGCACCCGGGCCGTCCCCGACCTGGTCGAGGCCGCCGTCCGGCTCGGCCGGCCCGAGCGGGCCGAGGAGCCGTACCGGCGGTTCGCCCGCTGGGTGGAGGCCTGTGACCGCCCCTGGGCCCGCGCCCTGCTGCTGCGCTGCCAGGCCCTGCTCGGGCCCGAGGAACTCGCCGAATCCGCCTACCTGGCCGCGCTCGACCTGCACCGCACCGCCGAGCGGCCGTTCGAGCAGGCCCGCACCGCGCTGCTCTACGGAGAGTGGCTGCGCCGCGCCCGCCGCCGCACCGACGCCCGGCCGCAGCTGCGGGCCGCCCTGGAGGCGTTCGACCTGCTGGGCGCCCGGCCCTGGGCGGAGCGGGCCCGCACCGAACTCACCGCCACCGGTGTCGGTGCGCCCGCCGCGCCGGCCGCCGGGCCGCTCGCCGCCCTGACCCCGCAGGAGCTGCAGATCGTCCGGCTCGCCGCGCAGGGGCTGACCAACCGCGACATCGCCGCGCAGCTCTTCCTCAGCCCGCGGACGGTCGGCCACCACCTCTACAAGGCGTACCCGAAGCTGGGCGTCACCTCCCGTCAGGACCTCGCCGACCTGGTCTGACGCCCGGGACGGGCCCTCGCGCCGGTGCCCGGCCGGGCTGCGCCGACGCGCGCGGGGCGGCGCCCTGGCGCGCCGCAGGGGGCCTTTCGGGTTATCAATGAATCCGGATGAAACCGGACAAAAGGATCAGCGTCATGCCCGTCTCCAACCTCATCGTCGGTCCGCCGCCCCCACTGACCGTCACCGCCGGCGGCTCCGCCCTGATCGCCGAGATCGAGGACTACCTCGCCTCGCTGCCGGCCTCCGCCCGCGTCCCCGTCCCGTACGTCTGCCCGCTCGGCCGGGTCCTCCAGCCGTGGAACGCCGACCAGCCGCTGCCCCGCCGCACCGTCCTCGACCGGCTCGCGCACCGCCAGGCGCGGCCCGTCCCCGTCTCCGTCGCCGGGCACCTGCAGCTGACCTCCCGCTACCTCACCGCCTACGGCTGGCTGCAGGGCGCCCTGTGGGACTCCCGCGGCCGGGTCTGCCTGCTCGGCGCCCAGGCCGCCGTCCTCGCGCACGGCTACGGCACCCCGCAGACCGTCCGCCGGGCCCGCACCCAGGTCATGGAGGTGCTGCACGCCAAGGGCATCCCCGTCAGCTCGCCGGACGTCTTCAACGACGCCCCCACCACCCGCGAGGCCGACGTCCACCGGGTGCTCGCCTCGGCCGCCGCCCGCGCCCACACCCTGGGGATCTGACCCGCCGCCACCCGCCCTGCACCCCCTCCCTGTGCCTCTCCCGCCACCCACCCTGTGCCCCCTCCCGCCACCCGCCCTGTGCCTCTCCCGCCACCCGCCCTGTGTCCCCTCCCGCCGTCCGGCCCGCTCGGGCCGGGCGGCGTTTTCATCGCGATACCTGATGGAATTTGAAGCGCCCCGGCGCCGCCTGGTTTTCTCTTCTCACCGGCCGGAAACACCGGCCGACAAGTGGAAGGGAAGTGACATGGAGAACGAGAAGAACCTCGTCCTGGAAATCCTCGAGGAGGACGACAAGGAGTTCGAGGCGGACTTCGGCCCGCGCCAGGACGTCGGTCACTGAGCCTTCATTTCTGCACGTGGGCCGGTCGCCGCAGCTTCGCGGCCGGCCGCGTGCGGCTTTGCAGCAGGGGGTGCTGACGATGAGCGTTGACATGCGGAAGTGGAATTCCTTCGCGACCGCGGAATCCCCGGGATTCACGCGGACGGTATTCCTCTCCGGCGTGGTGCAGGATCCGGAACACGTCCGCGGACTGATCGCCGACGCGCTCCGGACGGCCACCCGCGAAGCCCCGGGCGACCTGCGGATCCGTGCGTTCCGGCCCGGCGCCTTCGACTACCGGCTCACCAAGCGGTTCACGGCCTCGCCGCTCGGACCGGACGAGACCGCGGGCGACTGGCTGGCCCGCGTCGCCGACGGCCCCGACGCCTGCATCGCGGTGAACGACATCTCGGCCTGGAGCCTCCCGCTGGGGGAGTGGGCCGAAGGACTCGTCCGCGAGCTGCTCGGCCACGGAGCCCGCGAACTCCCCTCCGGCGCCGACGTCTACACCTTCGTCGCCGACTCCGGCTGGACGCCCTTCGGCATCCACAAGGACACCGAGGCCTCGCTGATCCTGCACCTCGGCCCGGCACCCAAGGAGGTGTGGGTCTGGCCGGACGGAAGCTTCGACGACAGCGCCGTCACCCCCAGCCCCTCGTTCGGGCGGATCTGCTTCGACATCGAGGAGCACCTGGCCACCGCCGAGCGACACCTCCTGCAGCCCGGCGACTTCCTCTGCATCCCGCAGGACACCTACCACGTCTTCCGCAACCTCGGCCCGTCGGCCTTCGTCGGCCTGACGCCGTACCCGGCCCGCCCGCGACCGCTCGCCGCCGACGCCTTCCTGCGCGCGGCCCTGCCCGCGGCCGGCGAACCGCCCGCACCCACCGGCCGGGCCATCACCGGTTTGGTCCGCACCGCCGCCGAGCAGCCGGACTTCGCCGAACGGGTCGCCCACGAGATCGACCTCGCCCAGCTCAAGCGCCGCACCAACGGCTACCTCTCCACCCCGCACCGGGCCGCCCTGCCCGCCGCCGCACCCGACCCGGACGCGACACTGCGCTGGGCCAGGCCCGGTGCCGTCGCCGCCGCAGGCACCGCCGACGGCACCGTGCTCGTCGTCCGCGGCCGCACCCTGCACTTCGCGGACCGCCTCGACTTCGGCCCGCTGGAGCAGGCCACCGGCTCCCCCCTGCCGTTCACCCCCGCCGAGCTCGCCGACCTGCTGCCGGCCGGCCTCACCGGCCCGCAGCGCACCGAACTCGCCGCCGAGCTCCACCGCCGGGGAGCCGTGGTCACCGCATGAACAGCAGCTTCGACCCCTACGCCTACGTCCTGGCCGCCCTCGACGGCCTCGGGCCCGAACCGCTCACCGGCACCGTCGCCCGGCACGCCCCGGACGGCCACCGGGACGCCGCCGCCGCACTGCTCGGCGGCGTCTGGTCGGCGCTCGCCCGGCCCGGCGCCCTGGCCACCAACTTCCGCCTGGTCGAATCCGGACGCGAGATCGACCGCAGCCGCTGGATGCGCTCCCGCGTCGGCGACGGCGAGGTCCTGCACACCGAACTCGTCCCCGCCTACCTGCAGAGCGCCGTCGACCGCGGCGCCACCCTCGTGGTCAGCCACCTCGACGCCCTCGACGGCACCGTCATGATGCTGCGCGAGGCCGTCGAGTACCTGCTGACCGCCCGGGCCTGGGTGAACTGCTACATCACCGCCGGCACCGCGTCCGCCTTCGACGTGCACACCGACGACCACGACGCGCTCATCCTCCAACTCGCCGGCCGCAAGCGCTGGGAGGTCGACACCCGGATCGGCGCAGGCGCCGCGGACCTGGCCGCCGGCCACCTCGACACCGTGCTGGAACCGGGCACCTGCCTGTCCGTCCCCCGCGGCACCGCCCACCGGGTCACCGGCACCGGCGAACTGACCGTCCACCTGACGGTCGGGTACGAGCCGTTCGCCGACGCCGCCGCCGAGGCCCGCCGACTGTGCACCGCCGGCACCGGCCTGCCCGCCGCCGACCGGACCCGGCTCGCCGGCCGCCTCGCCCGCCGCACCGAGCGCCGGCACGGCGTCTCCCTGCCCGGCGCGCTCACCGGCGAACTCCGCGACGACGCCAGGATCCGCTGGGCCAGCCGGTTCCCGCCCACCGTCGAACACGCCCGCGACGGGCTGGTGATCACCACCATGGACCGGCGGTTCAGACTGGACGGCCGACTCGCCCGCACCGTCGGCCTGCTCACCGCGGGAGCCCCGCTGAGCTGGTCCCAACTGTGCGAGCGCAGCGACCTCCCGGCGGCGGACGTCCGCAGCCTGGTCGGCTTCGGCATCCGCCACGACTTCCTGATCTGCGAAGGATGACCCCGTGCCCCTCTCCCGCCTCAAGTCCGGGACGGCCGTCCTGAAGGACGCCCGGTTCCGGACGTTCTTCATCGGCAACACCGTCTCCAAACTCGGCGACGCCCCCGTCCCGGTCGCCTTCTCGCTCGCCGCGTACCAGGTCTCCGACTCCGCGGCCGGCATCACCTCGGTGCTGCTCAGCCTCTGGGTCGCCCGGTTCCTCATGGTCGCCCCCGGCGGCCGGTGGGCCGACCAGCACAACCGCGTCACGATGATGATGACCGCGGACGTGCTGCGCATCGGCGCCCAGGCCGGCCTCGCCCTGCTCGTCCTCGGCCCGATCCAGCTGCAGAGCTGGCACCTGTGCGTCTCGGCCGCCGTCTACGGCATCGGCACCGGCCTCTACAACCCCGCCCAGCTCGGCCTCACCCCCGAACTCGTCCCCGAGGAACGGCTGCAGGAGGCCAACGGCCTGCTCTCCGTCGTCGCCGACCTCGGCTTCCTGCTCGGCCCGGCCCTGGCCGGCGTGCTCATGGGCACCGTCGGCTTCTCCTGGGTGCTCTGGCTGGACTGCGCCTCCTTCGCCGTCAACCTCGCGCTGCTGCTGCGGCTGCGCCGCATCTGGACCCCGACCCGGCACACCGCCGCCCCGGCCGCCGACGGGCCCGCGACGGCCGAACAGCCCGCGGACGACGACCGCTTCGTCGCCGGCTTCGCCGTGATGGCCCGCTACCCGTGGTTCGGCGCGGGCATGGCCCTGTGGTTCGTCGTCTCCCTGGGCATCGGCCTGGTCGCCGTCGCCGGACCCGTCATCGCCGTGGACTCGCTCGGCGGCACCGGCGCCTGGTCCGTGCTCGCCACCTGCCTCGCCGTGGGATCCCTGCTCGGCTCGCTCGCCGTCGTCGCCGCCACCCGCCGCTACGCCTGGCGCACCGCCGCAGCCGCCGTCGCCCTCGGCGCCGTCCTCCAGTTCGTCGCCCTGGCGCTGCACGACCGGATGCCGCTGGCCCTGGTCGGCGCGGCCTTCGCGCTCACCGCCCTCACCACCGCCGCCTGCGGCGTCATCTGGGACAGCGCCTACCAGAGCGAGATCCCGGAGCGGTACGTCTCCCGGCTCGCCTCGGTGGACAACTTCGTCAACTCGGCCGGCACCCCCGTCGGCATGCTGCTCGGCGGCCTGCTCGCCGCGCACTACGACACCCTGTTCCTCGGCCTCGCCGTCGCGACCGCGCTGCTCTGCATCCCGGCCGCCGGTCTCGCGGCCCCGGCCCGGAAGGCGGTCCGCCCGTGACCGGGCACACCCACTCCCGCGGCGACCGCTACCTGGTGGTCGACGACCTGCTCGCCGGGGCGGAGTTCACCGCCCTCGCCGAGGAGTTCGCCCGGATCCCGCTGAAGCCCGCGCTCAGTACCATCGACCCGTTCCTCGACGGCTTCGGCTACCACGGCACCGGCGCCAAGCATCCGCTCACCGCCCTGCCCGACACCGCCCCGGCCTGGCAGCGGACCGTCGCCGAGCGGATCACCGCCGCCGTGGACGTCCTCGACCGGGACGGCGCCGAACACCTCGACATCACCTTCACCCCGTGGGCCTACCCGGACGGCTCCCGGCTCAGCTGGCACAACGACGCCGGCGAGCGCCGGGTCGGTGCCTTCGTCCTCTTCGCCCACCGCGCCTGGAGCGCGAGCTGGGGCGGCGGACTGGCCCTGGTCGACGCACCGTCCGGCCCGGACACCGCGGACGGCGACGGCCTGATGGACTCCGCCGTCCACCCGACGCTGATCCTGCCCCGCCCCAACCGGCTGGTCGTCTTCCGCTCGGAGACGATGCACTCCGTCCAGCGGGTCGACCGGGCCGCGGGCGACCGCCTGCGCCGCACCTGGACGGGCTTCGTCTCCGTCCGGCACGACGCCGCCACCGCCTGACCCGCCACCACCACACCTGGAGACCACACGTGTTCGACGAGCGCGCCGAACTGCGCCGGATCGGCTGGACGTCCGAGGACGAGCAGCACTGGTCCTGGAACGCGCCGCCTGCCCGGGTCGTGATCAACCACGGCTCGGTCTGCGAGGTGCTCGACCCGGCCGCCGGCGACGAGCCGCGCACGGTCAGCGTCGCGGGCACCCTCGACCGGACCCCGGTCGCCGGCGACTGGGTCCTCGTCGACGACGGCCGGATCCGCGAGGTCGCCCACCGCCGCACCGCACTCTCCCGGCCCGGCGCCGCCGGCCACGCCCCCCAGGTGATGGGCGCCAACATCGACACCGTCCTGCTGGTCGTCCCGCTGGAGGGCGGCCTCAACACCGGGATGGTCGAACGGCTGTCGGTCATGGGCTGGGACAGCGGCGCACAGCCCGTCCTCGTCCTCTCCAAGAGCGACACCACCGACGACGGCGGAGCCGCCCGTGCCGCGGAGGCCGAACAGCTCAGCCCCGGCGTCCCGGTGGTGCCGATCAGCACCCGCACCGGCGACGGACTGGAGCAACTGCGCGCCCACCTCGGCACCGGCACCACCACGGTGATGCTCGGCCCCTCGGGCGCCGGCAAGACCTCGCTGCTCAACGAACTGGAGGGCACCCACGAACCGGTGGCCGCCCTCGGCCGCGTCGGCGGACGCCACACCACGACCACCCGCCGACTGCACCGGCTGGCCGCCGGCGGCGTACTGCTCGACATCCCCGGCATCCGCTCACTGGAGCTCTCGGCCAGCCAGGAGGCCGTCGAGGACGTCTTCGCCGACGTCGCCCGGTTCGCCGCCGAGTGCCGCTACGGCGACTGCCGGCACAGCGGGGACGGCGGCTGCGCGGTCGAGGAGGCGGTCGCCGACGGGCGGCTGCCCGCGGCCCGGCTGTCCGGCTGGCGCAAGCTGCAGGGCGAGATCGACTACCGGCGCCGGCGCAACGACCCGGCGGCCATGGCCGAGGTGCGCCAGCAGTGGAAGGCCGTCAGCAAGCAGGCCCGGCGCAACCGGTAGCGCTTCGGCCGGCCGGGCCGGTGCGGGCGGGCTTCGGACCGCGGGTCAGACCGCGGTCAGCTCGCGGGCGGGCGCCAGCGCGGCGCGGTCGCGGGCCGGCGACCCGGCCGTGCGGTACGGGCGGGCGCTGCGCCGCAGCTCCTGCACCCGGCGGACCTCCTGGCTGGTCAGCTCGACGCTGCGCAGGATCTCCTCGGTACGGGTCAGCAGCAGCTCGCCGGCCTCGGTCAGCTCGATCGGACAGCGGCCCCGGCGGTGGAAGAGGACCACGCCCAGGGCGCGCTCCAGGCTCTTGATCTGGCCGGTGACCGTGGACTGGGCACAGTGCAGGTTCCGTGCGGCGAGGGTGAAGCTGGAGGCGCGGGCCACCTCCCGGAACGCCCGCAGGTGCTGGAGCTCCATCCCGCTCACTCCCAGCCGGTGGTCGGGTCGCCCTGGACGGCGACCGCGGGCCGGGCCCCGGCCACCGAGGCGGCCGGCACGGCCGTGGCGGCCTGCAGCACCGCCGCGGGCGCGGCGGCGAGCACGACGAGCGTCGCGATCCTGGCGAGCATGCGGGACATGGGTGCTCCTGTTCGACGGGCCGGGCCTGGCGGTGTCCGGCGGTCTCCAGCATCACCGGGCGCCGGACGGGAAGTCAGCAGTCCGAGCTGTCCTGATCATGCGATGGCATAGAGCGTCCACCCACGGCCCGTCGGGAGCGGGGCCCGCCGTCACTCCTCGCCGGTGATCCAGCCCCGGGCGACCGCCCGCGCGCCGGCCTGGAACCGGCTGCGGGCGCCGAGCGCGTCCATCAGATCGGCGGCGATCCGGCGGGCCGTCCGGGTGGAGACGCCGAGCCGCTTGGCGATGGCCTCGTCGGTGTGGCCCTGGCCGAGCATCCGCAGCATCGCCGCCTCCTGGGCGTCGAGCCCGCGGTCGTCGCGCGGCCGCGCCCCGGCCCCGCCGAACGGGGTCGCGCCGTCCCACACCGACTCGAAGAGCGCGCAGAGGGCGGCCAGGGTGCCGTGACCGGTCAGTTCGACCGCCCCGTGCGCGGTGTTCTCGCCGTGCACGGGGATGATCGCGGCCCGCCGGTCGACGATCATCATCCGGACCGGCAGCGACGGCACCGTCCGCACCTGGGCACCCAGGTCCGCGAGCCACCGCGCGTAGGCGACCGTCGGCGGGTGGTTGCGGACGCTGTCCAGGTAGAGGGTCCGCATCTGGACGCCGCGCTCCAGCAGCATGCGGTCCTGCGGCTTGGCGGCCTCCATGTTGGCGGCGCTCTGCCCGCCGCCGGGCGCGAAGGTCAGCACCTCCTCCTGCACCTGGTGGCAGAGCGCGTTGATCCGGTCCCGGATCTCCTCGATGCCGGTGAGCTGGGTGACGCCCTGACCGGTGTCGGGCGCCAGCGCCGCGAAGTCCGCGATCAGCTGGGCGGCGGCGAGCCGGGCCTGTTCCGTCCGCTGCTGTTCCAGGGCCAGCCGGGCCTGCTGCCGCGCCACCAGCACCTGCATGCCGACGTCCGGGGAGACCGCCCGGAACCTCGGCGGCTCCTCGGCGAGACGCCGGACGAGGGCGAGCTCGTGCAGCCGGTCCAGCACCCCGCGGACCTCTTCGTCGGGCATGCCGAGCCGACCGGACAGCTGCGCCAGATCGTCCTGGGGAAAGGCCAGCATGGCTCGGTAAACGCTTTCCGCCGTTTCGTCCAAGCCGAATTCGTGCAGCATTTTCCCCCCGGAGACCCGCGTGAATCGGTGCATACGCGCGGGTACGGATTGTAGGTGATCAGTCAGAAGCCGCCAAGATCCGTCATCCCCGGAAGTCGGGCCGGCCCGGACCCCGGGAGCGTTCCGTGACGGACCGTCCGGTTCCTGCCGTGGCATAAAGCGTCCGTCCGTACGCCTTGTAGCGGGCCGTCGTCGAACAGCACAGTCGTCCCATGTATTTGATCCACGTCCGACTGGCGGCGCCCGACGGCGCCGTACCCCCGGACGACCTGCGGGACCTGCTGCTCGACCGCCTCCGCCCCGGCGGCCCGATCGACCACGTGAGCATCTCCCGGGACGGGACCGTCCCGCCGACCGTCGGCATGTTCGTCACCGCGCCCTCCCTCGTCGAGTCCGAGCGCATCGCCCGCGCCGCCGCCGTCCGGGCGATCGCCGCCGAGCCGAGGCTCCGCCCGCTCACCGTCGCCCACTGCGGGGCCGCGCTCGTCGGAGCCCACTTCGAGCAGCTGCTCGCCGGGCCGTCCGGAGGTGGACGGTCCCTGCCACGACAGGATCAGGACAGCTCCGGAAGCTGACACGGCGCCCGTCCGCGAACGAAGCTTGATCACGGCCGGTCCGCCCCGGCCCCGCAGAGCGGCCCGGTCCGCCCCGATCACCCGACCAGCCCGACCACCACCGGAGTCACACCGTGCACCGCACCGTCGCCACCCTCGCCGCCCTTCTGGCACTCGTCGCCCTCCCCGCCCTCGCGGCGCAGAGTGCGGCGCCGGGCGGGCACCCCGTGGTCCGTGCCGCCGCGGCCGGCGACACCACCGGCTGGGAGTGACCGAAAGCCGTCCGCAATCGGGGACCGGCCGTCGTCGCCGCAATCCGGTGAATGGGCGCGGCACCGGACGTACCCGATGTGCCCGCTGCCGCCGGGCCGCCCGTACCCGACTTCCCGCGCGTTCTTCCGGAGCCGGCGCGGTACGCGACCGGGCAGCGGCGGAATCCACCGGCCGGGAATCCACCGGCCGGGAATCACCGAGCCCCGGGCCGCCTTCCTGCCGCAGCGCCGCGAACCCCGTTTCGCGGCAACCGTTCACTTTGTCCGCAGACCGCCCAGGACCCATTCCGCGCACCACCGCACCGAGAGGCAGAGACAGGATGACCTTCGCCCCCAAGCACCGCAACGACCCCACCGCGCAGGGCACCGCCACCGCCCCCGAGTCGCACCGCCTGACCGGACGCCAACTCGCCCGCGAACCGCACGGCCTGATCTCCCACTGGTACCCGCACGAGCAGCTCGCCCAGCAGATGGACGTCTATGCCTGAAGCGCGCCCGCCCGGCCCTCCAGCGGCCCACTGAGGCCCCGGCGAGCGGGCCCGGTGCCGACCCGAGCACTGCACCCCCTCGCCGGCCCGGCCGGGCGGTACGCGACGCACGCGGGGCCCTGCGCGACATCCGGGCCACTCACTCCCGCACGGAACTCCTCGGGCCGCGGGGCACGCACTACCCCCACGAACCCGCCATGCTCGTCGAGGGTGACGAAGCCGCAGCAGGGGCAGCGGTACGGGGCCGCACCTGAGGCTCTGTCACTCGGGCGGGCGCACAACAACGACAGGGGCCCTGCCGGATTTCTCCGGCAGGGCCTCTGCACTGGGTCGGGGGGCGGGATTTGAACCCACGGCCTCTTCGTCCCGATGAGGTCCGGGATGGTAGCCGACCTGTGCCGACCGCCATTCTCGCTGGTCAAATCGTTGGCCTGCGGTGGGCTTAGTGCTGTTGATGCGTCCTCGATGCCGAGATCTTCTCCCAGGATTCTCCCGGTACTCCTCCGCGGTTCGTCCGCGGCGGGATCACCCTCTTCGCACCGGGGGGCGCTACCACCGCGATACCTCCGCACACCACGATGGCGTCCAGGGCGAGAGCTCACCCGGCTGCCCACTGCAAGCGGACCGGAAGAGGACGCAGGACGAGATGCGGAAGATGTGCAAGTACCTGGCCATGAGTGCAACGGTGACCGCGATCGGGGCCGTCGGCGTATGAGTTCCGCCGCGCGTCAGCGATTGAACGGCAGAGGTGTGCGGGTAGGGCTGGCCGGGCTCATGTGCTTTGCCCTGCCCGGTTGTTCGTCATCCGGTCAGCCGGCCGCAGAGGCGAGGCCGACCACGCAGTCTCCGTCCGCACTGCCGGCCAGTGCCGATCTGCATCTTCCGATCGAGCCGTATCTCTTCTCCGAGGCGGAGACAGCGAAGCTGACCAGGGCGGGAGCCGTGCTGCGCAAGGCGTGCATGCAGCGGTTCGGTCTCGACTACGCCATCAGTCCCGCCGACCCGCCGACCGGACCGCGCACGTTCATGGACCGCCGGTACGGCCTGACGGACCCGGCCGAGGCGGCGGCAAACGGCTACCACCTCGGCGACCGCGACCCGCGCACCCACCCGGTCCGCCCGCCGCAGTTCTCCGCCGAGCAGCAGCAGGTGCTCACCGGGCACCTCCCGGGGAAGACCGGTGCGGACGAAACGAACCTCCAGGTCAACGGCGTACCGGTACCACCGGGCGGGTGCTACGACGAGGCGAAGCGCGGCCTGGCCGGTTCGGGGGACCTGGGCCCGAGCAGCGTGGCTCAGCAGGCCAACTTCCAGACTTTCAAGGCCAGCATGTCGGTGGCGCAGGTCACGCAGGCATTCGAGGCGTGGTCCGGCTGCATGAGGAACAGGGGTTACTCCTACCCCAATCCGATGGATGCCATCGGCGACCGGCGCTTCCTGGGGGACTCACCCACGCCGCTGGAGCTCCAGGTGGCGGCGGCTGACGTGATCTGCAAGCAGCAAGTGCATCTGATCGACACCTGGTTCGCGGTCGAGGCTTCCTTGCAGAAGGAATTGATAGCACGGCAACAAGCCGAATTCACGGCGGTGCTCGCGGCGAAGACCGAGGAACTCGCCAAGGCCGACGCCGTGCTGCGCGACCAGTGAAGTAGTGGGCTGACACTTTTTCACGTCCGGGCGCGCCCGCCCTTCCCCAGGCACGCCGAGGGGATTGCACACACGCCTGGAACGTCCCATGAAGAGAGGATCAAAGAAATGAAGCGTACCCTCAAGCTCGCCGCAGTGGCCCTGGGCGCTGCCGTGCTCGTCCCCACCCTCGCCACCTCTGCGCAGGCCGCCGTCCGCGACTGTCCGGACGGCAAGTTCTGCCTCTTCTACAACTCGAACGAGCAGGGCTCCCACATCGCGATGTCGTCGAACATTCGCGACCTCGCCGGGTACACCTTCACCAGCCCCGGCAACGGCCAGGGACAGAGCGTCAAGAACAACGCCGCATCGGCTGTCTCCAACGTGTGCATGACGGTCCGGGTGTACTACAACTCGAACTACAGCGGCCCGATGGACATGTTCAACTACCGCAATGCCGCGAACCTGGTCAACACGTACAACGAGAACGCCTCGGTGAGGTTCGCCGAGGACTGCTGAGCCCCACCCACATGGCAACCGGTCGCCGGTACGCGTTCCGGCGTACCGGCGTACCGGAGCCGGGCTTTGACAAAGACCGCGACAACACCGCCGCAGGAGCGCGGAATAGCGTCCGGCTGCCCCACACCTGGCCTACCGCCACATCGGGAGCATCAACGCCCCCGAAGCGAAGCATCAAACAGACTCTCGTCAGGTCGTGTGTCGACACACGGAACTCGATGGGACAGTTGGGCAGTCTGGAAGCCTGCTCGCACAGATGGCGCACGGCTGCGCCGGCCCGCAACTCTCCCGCGGCGTCGAATCCGAGAGAAGGCGCCGTGTTACCTCAACCTGCCCGGGCGGTATGGAGATCGCGCGCCTCGGAGCATCAGCCTCCCCTCGGCGCGGGCACTGGTGCGGTAAGCCGTGGACAGGTGAGTTGCGAGAACACGCCCGACGGGTGAAGGCCGGGCTGGCGGTTTCCGGCGCGCAGGCTCAGGGGAGCCGCAGGACCTGGCCGGCAAAAATGAGGTCGGGGTTGTCGCCGACGGTGTCCTGGTTGGCCTGGTAGAGGGCGGGCCAGCCGCCGGGGAGCTGCAGGGTCTGGGCGATTGCGTCCAGGGTGTCGCCGTCCTGGACCACGACGGCGGCGTTGTCCGCAGGTGCGGGGTCGGCGGCCGTGTCCGGTTCGGCGACGGCAGCACTCTGGCCAGCGGCGGGCTTCTCGACGGCGGCCGGCTGCTGTGCCGGTCGCGGCTGAGGGACCGCGTGGTGGGCGCCGGGGCGGCCGGTGCGTGCGCCGCAGGCGGGCCAGGGGGCGAGTCCGCGGCGGGCGGCGAGGTGTTCGGCGACCGCGACCTGCTGCTCACGGGTGGCGAGGTCGGCGCGCGGTGCATAGGCGGTGCCGCCGTTGGCGCGCCAGGTCTGTTGGTCGAACTGCAGGCCGCCGTAGTAGCCGTTGCCGGTGTTGAGGTGCCAGCGGCCGCCGCTCTCGCAGGCGGCGATCCCGTCCCAGTCGACGCCCTGGCCGCTGGCCGGTGCGGCTTCGGCGGCGGCGTTCGCCGCGGTAGCGACCGTACCTGCGGTACCTGCGACGGCGACGGTACGCCGCGAGGCGGCGCTGGCGGGGGCGGCGGCCGTCCACAGGCCCGCTGCGCAGGCGAGGGCGAGGAGTAGCTGCAGGATCCGGTGGGCGATGGACACGGCGGTGCTCACTCCCCGAGAGGGTTGGCGGTCGGGTGGCCGGTGCCCCGGGGCACCGCACTTCCACCGTTGACACATTCCGCAGCCCGGGCCCGGTCGACATCCCGCAAGGGTCACCCGCCCGGCCGCGCCCGGCCACCCGCTCGCACCACTTCGCTTAGAGGCGGCCGCCCGGCCACAGCAGCCCGCGTCCGGGCCGGAGGAAGGGGCGGTGTCGTGCGCCCCGGGCCCGCTACTCGCACGTCACCGCCGAGATGCGCCGCACCCTGATGGACGACCTCAGCCGGGTGCGGGAGGAGTCCCTCGCCGTGCGCCGGGAGATGTCGCCGGGCTTGCCGGTGAGGACGCTCGACACCCTGCTGAGGGCCGGTTGGTAGATCCGGCGGGGAGATCCTCCAGGACGGGGTTTCTCCCGGAATTCTCCCGAGAGGCGTCGGAAAGCCAGTCAGGCCCGGTCTCCCTTGCGGGAGACCGGGCCTGACCTGGTCTTACTGGGTCGGGGTGGCGGGATTTGAACCCACGGCCTCTTCGTCCCGAACGAAGCGCGCTACCAAGCTGCGCTACACCCCGGTCCTGCTCTGTTGCCTTCCGTCTCCGGCGCAACGAGTAGAACTCTACAGGAGGTGTGCCGAGAGACGAAATCCGATTCCCCTGGGGGCGTCGGAGCAGGTCAGCGGCCCGGCGTGAGGGTCAGCAGCGTGGCCTCCGGCGGGCAGGCGAAGCGGACGGGGGTGTAGCGGTTGGTGCCGCAGCCGGCCGAGACGTGGAGGTAGGAGCGGTGGCCGCCGGCCTTGTGGGTGGAGAGGCCCTTCACCCGGTCGGTGTCGATGTCGCAGTTGGTGACCAGGGCGCCGTAGAACGGGATGCAGAGCTGTCCGCCGTGGGTGTGCCCGGCGAGGATCAGCGGGTAGCGGTCGGCGGTGAAGGCGTCCAGCACCCGCAGGTACGGGGCGTGCACGACGGCCAGCGACAGGTCGGCGTCCGCGGACGGCCCGCCCGCCACCTTGGCGTACTTGTCGTGCCGGATGTGCGGGTCGTCCAGGCCGGTGAACTCGACGTCGAGACCGGCGATCGTGAGCCGGCCGCGGGCGTTGTTGAGGTTGAGCCAGCCGGCCTCGTCGAAGCCGTCGCGGAGCTTCTGCCACGGGTTGTGGACGGCGCCCTTGATGCCGCGGCGGCCGGAGCCGTCCGGGTTGTTGAGGCCGTGCACGCCCGTCCGCAGCGCGGTGAGGTAGCGGGTGGGGCTCTTGCGGGCGGGCCCGTAGTAGTCGTTGGAGCCGAAGACGTACACGCCGGGGAAGTCCATCAGCGGGCCGAGCGCGTCCAGGGCGGCGGGGACGCCGAGCGGGTCCGAGAGGTTGTCTCCGGTGTTGACCACCAGGTCGGGGCGGAGTCCGGCGAGGCTCTGCAGCCAGCGCTGCTTCTTGTGCTGCCCGGTCACCATGTGGATGTCGGAGACCTGCAGGATCCGGATCGGCCGTGCGCCGCGCGGAAGGATCGGAACCTCGACGCGGCGCAGGCGGAAGGCACGGACCTCGTAGCCTGCGGAGTAGGCGAGGCAGGCGGCGCCGGCGGCGGCGACACCGAGCGGGACGGAGTACAGCGGTCGCATCGGTCCATGCTCTCAGACACCGGTTCGGGTCGTGAACGGGCAGGTCACCGGAGGACGCCCGGACCGGCCCCGGACCGGCCCCGGATCAGTCCCGGTGCCGGCGGACGGCGACGACGGTGCTGAGGTCGGCGGCGAGCGGCAGGTCGACGGCGCGCAGCGCGGGGTGCTGCAGCCAGTGCAGCCGGGCCTCGTCGGGGCGGCCGTCGAACAGCGGCGGCCAGCCGTCCGCCGGGGTGAAGTCGTCGACCACCAGCACTCCGCCCGGGGTGAGCAGCCGCCCGGGGTCGGCGGCCCCGCCGGTCTTGCCCTGGCCGCCGCCGTCCAGCACCAGCAGGTCGTAGGGGCCGTGGGCGTACAGCTCCGTCCAGTCGGCGGCGAGCACCCGGGCCCGGGGGTCGTCGGCGAACAGCGCCGCGGCCGCCGCGGCCCGGTCCGGGTCGCGCTCGACGCTGACCAGCTCGACTCCGGGCGCGGCCCCGGTGGCGAGCCAGGCCAGCCCGACGCCGTACCCGGTGCCGCTCTCGCCGATCCGCACCCGCGACCCGCCGGCGAGCGCCTGCAGCAGCCGTCCCTGCTCGGGGCGGCAGGAGTTCGGAAAGCCCGCCTCCCGTGCGGCCGCCACGGCCCGGGCGACCCTGCTCGGAAGGCCGTCCACGGCCCGGTACGCGTCCGTTCCCGCCATCGCCATGCCGGGATCCTCGCACGCGTCCGTCCGGCCCGTCCGGCGTTCCCGCAGGCCCTTCGGAGGGCCGAGCCGACGTCGCGCCGAGGTAGCCCCGGGGGCGGGCGGCCGGACCCGGGGCAAATTGGTGCGCGGAAAGCGCTCCGGGCTGCGAGGATTTGCGCCATGACGACGCTCAAGCAGCAGCTGCAGGAGGACCTCACGGCTGCGATCAAGGCCCGGGACGAGCTCCGCTCGTCCACGCTCCGGCTGACGCTGTCCGCGGTCACCTCCGAGGAGGTGGCCGGCGACACCAAGCGGGAGCTCTCGGACGACGAGGTGCTCAAGGTGATCGCCCGTGAGGCGAAGAAGCGCCGCGAGGCGGCGACGGCGTTCGAGAACGCCGGTCGCGCCGAGTCGGCCGCCCAGGAGCGCGCGGAGGGCGTGGTGCTCGCCGGGTACCTGCCGCAGCAGCTCTCGGACGAGGAGCTGGCCTCGATCGTCGCCGAGGCGGTGGCGGAGAGCGGTGCGTCCGGTCCACAGGCGATGGGCGCCGTGATGAAGCTGGTCCGCCCGAAGGTGGGCGACCGGGCCGAGGGCGGCCGGGTGGCCGCCGCGGTGAAGGCCGCGCTGGCGGGCTGACCGCAGGCACCGCCCGAGGGGCGGCCTGGGACGACACCTGAACACCGACGCCGGAGGGCGGCCACCCGATGCGGGGTGGCCGCCCTCCGGCGTGGACGGGGCGGTCGCTCAGTGGCGGGGCCGGCCGGTGTTCCCGCCGAACGTGCCGGGCGGCAGGGTGAAGCCGCCGTTGATCAGACCGGTGGCGTTTCCGTTCCCGCCGTTGCCGTTTCCGTTCCCGTTGCCGTTCCCGCCGGTGGTGCCGGGCGGCGGGGCCGGGGACCCGGTGGGCGTCGGGTTGGCCTCGGGGACGTTGACCGTGTCGAAGGTGCTGCGCTTGGTGCCGACGAGGACCTCGTTCATGGCCTTCTGCCAGATCGGGCCCGGGCCGTCGGCGCCGTAGACCGAGGAGTAGTACCGGCCGCCGATGCGGATGTTGCGCATCGAGATGTTGCCGGTGGGGCCGCCGAGCCAGACCGAGGTGGCAAGGTCGGGGGTGTAGCCGGTGAACCAGGCGGCGTAGCGGTTGTCGGTGGTGCCGGTCTTGCCGGCGATCTGGCGGCCGTCCGAGATGTTGATCCCGGAGGCGGTGCCCTTCTCGGTCACGCCGAGCAGCAGGGTGTTGATGCCGTCCGCGGTGGTCTCGGCCATCGCCTGGGAGCAGTCGGCCTTCGGCACCGGGAGCTTCTTGTTGTCGGCGTTGACCATCGAGGTGATCGCGATCGGCTTGCAGTACTTGCCGCGGGCGGCGAAGGCGGCGTAGGCGCTGGCCATGGTGAGCGGGCTGACCTCCTGGGTGCCGAGCACCATGGAGGGGATCTGCTTGATCGGGCTGCCGTTGGCGAGCTTGCCGATGCCGAGCTTGGTGGCCATCTGCTTCATCGCGCAGAGGCCGACCTCCTCCTCCATCTGCACGAAGTAGGTGTTGACCGACTTCGCCATGGCGTCCTTCAGGGCGAAGGGGCCGACCTCGGTGGAGCTCTCGTTCTCGACCGGGACGCCCTTCTCGTTCCAGGTGCCGTCGCAGGTGGTCATCCTGGGGTAGCTCATCTGGTACGGCGAGGGGTACTGCTGGTCGATCGGGACGCCGGACTCCAGCGCGGCCGCGGCGAGGATCGGCTTGAACGTCGAACCGGGGGCGAAGCCGTTGCCGCCGCCCATGGCGGCGTCGACGTTCAGGTTGAGGACGGTCTGGTTCTGCTTGGAGTCCAGGCCGTAGGGGCGGGTCTGGGCCATCGCGAGGATCTCGCCGGTGCCGGGCTTGACCATGGTCATCGCGGCGGAGACCGAGTCGGTCACCTTGACCTTGGTGGTGACCGCTTCGTGCGCGGCCTCCTGCTTGGCCGGGTCGATGGTGGTGTAGATCTTGAGGCCGCCCTGGCTCCACAGCTTCTGGCGGTCGGCCGCGGTCTTGCCGAAGACCGGGTCCTGCTTGACCACGTGGCGGACGTAGTCGCAGAAGAAGCCCATGCCGGACTGCGCGGTGATGCAGCCGTTCAGCGGCTCCTTGTACTTGATGCCCAGCGGCGCGGCCAGGGCCTCCTTGGCCTGCTCGGGAGTGATGTGCTTGTACTCCAGCAGCTTGTTGATCACGGTGTCCCGGCGGACCTGCGCCGCCTTGGGGTGCAGCACCGGGTCGTAGGCCGAGGGGTTCTGCACCAGGCCGGCCAGCATGGCGGCCTCGGGGATCGTGAGGTCCTTGGCGCTCTTGCTGAAGTAGCGGTTGGCGGCGGCCTCGATGCCGTACGCCTGGTGACCGTAGAAGGTGATGTTGAGGTAGTTGGTGAGGATCTGGTCCTTGGTCAGGTCCTCCTCCAACTTGATGGCGATCTTCAGCTCCTTGACCTTGCGGCCGAGGCTCTTGCGGGTGGCGTCCAGGAAGGCGTCCTGGTTGTCGCCGGCCTGCTCGACGAAGACGTTCTTCACGTACTGCTGGGTCAGCGTGGAGGCGCCCTGGGTGGCGGACCCGGCCTCGGCGTTCTTGGTGGCCGCGCGCAGCACGCCCTTGAGGTCGACGGCGCCGTGCTCGTAGAACCGGTTGTCCTCGATGTCCACCTGGGCCTGGCGCATGATCGGCGCCATCTGCTCCTTGGTGAGGATGGTCCGGTCGCGGTCGTAGACCTTGGCGATCACGCCGCCCTTGGAGTCGTAGATCGTCGACGCCTGGGAGAGGGCGGGGGTGGTGAAGTCGCTCGGGATGTCGTCGAAGCTGTCCGCGGTGTCCTTGGCGGTCAGACCGAGCGCGCCCACGGCCGGCAGGGCCATCCCGGCCACCAGGATCCCGGCCAGCACGCTGGTGCCCAGGAGCTTGATGCCGAGGCCTGCCTTGTCGAGTACGGAGCCCGCGGGTCGCTGAGTCGCCATGGGGAGAACACTACGTCGCCGATTCCCGTACAGGGGGGCAGGTGTTCGCCTACGCTTGTCACAGAACTGCGACAGCTTCTCTCTGTGCATCGTCATCACTCTTGTGAGTGATGAGGTTTGTCCAATTTGCGCCGGTTTGTTGTCGGCTGTCCGGGTGTGGCGGGCGGTGCCTGCTTGCACAGTGTGACGAAAGTGGCAGAACCGGTCCTGGCAAGCCCCGCGACCTGCGATCACTCCAACGAGTGAGCTTCCGGGCACCCATAGTCCGATTGGGCCATCTGAGATTGAGCCCGAAGGGGCTGTTGCTCGCTGCCGTTCTTCCGTAACGTCCTCAACTGGCAGCGGTGAATATGCCGTTGCCGCCGTGGGGGAGCCCCGATTCGGGAGAGGACGGCGCCGAAATGGGCTGGGTGGACGACTGGAGTGCGCAGGCGGCCTGCCGCACGAGTGATCCGGACGAGCTGTTCGTGCAGGGGGCGGCACAGAACCGCGCCAAGGCCGTGTGCAGCGGCTGCCCGGTGCGGACGGAGTGCCTCGCCGACGCACTGGACAACCGGGTGGAGTTCGGCGTCTGGGGGGGGATGACCGAGCGCGAGCGCAGGGCACTGCTCCGCCGCAGGCCCACGGTGGTCTCGTGGCGCCGGCTGCTGGAGACGGCCCGCACCGAGTACGAGGCCTCGCTGGCCACCGGTGTGGTGCTGACGGACTACGCGCAGGCGGGCTGACGGGCGGCGGACCGACGGTCCGCCCCCGGCGGCACGCCACCACACCTGGCGGGCGCTCAGCTCACCGCGCCCGCGGGGTCGGTGGTCCCCAGGCGGTCCCCGACGGTCCGCAGCCCGTCCAGGTCGTGCACGTCGCCGGCCAGCGCGGCCACCTCGACGATCGGCACGTCCGGGTAGACCGACACGAACCGGTCGCGGGTACGACGCTCCCGCGACATGATCTGCATCCGCTCGGCGTGCAGCCTCAGCAGCCCCGCCGCCAGCGTCTCCGCAGCCACCGTCGAGGTCTGCGAGCCGTTCTCCTCCAGCGCCTCCGCCGCCGCCAGGGCCCGCTCCGCGGTCAGCTGCGGCGCCCCCGTGCTGTGCACCCGGTTGAGCACCAGTCCCGCCAGCGGCATCTCGTCCGCGGCCAGCCGGTCCACGAAGTACGCCGCCTCGCGCAGCGCGTCGCGCTCCGGCGCAGCCACCACCAGGAAGGCCGTACCCGGCGCCTTGAGCAGCTGGTACGTGCGGTCGGCGCGCTCCCGGAAGCCGCCGAACATCGAGTCCATCGCCGAGACGAAGGTCTGCACGTCCGTCAGCAGCTGGGCGCCGAAGATCTTGCCGAGCGTGCCGGTGAGCAGGCCCATCCCCACGTTCAGGAACTTCATCGCACTGCGCCCGCCGACCTTCGCCGGCGCCGTCAGCAGCCGGATCACCTTCCCGTCCAGGAAGGAGCCCAGCCGGCTCGGCGCGTCCAGGAAGTCCAGCGCCGACCGGGACGGCGGGGTGTCCACCACGATCAGGTCCCAGCGGTCCTCGGCCCGCAGCTGGCCGAGCTTCTCCATCGCCATGTACTCCTGCGTACCGGCGAACCCGGCCGACAGGGACTGGTAGAAGGGGTTCTCCAGGATCGCCTTCGCCCGCTCCGGCTCGGCGTGGGCCAGCACGACCTCGTCGAAGGTCCGCTTCATGTCGAGCATCATGGCCTGCAGCTCGCCGGGCCCCTGCGCGCCCTTCACCACCCGCGGGGTGTTGTCCAGTTCGGTCAGGCCCATCGACTGGGCGAGCCGGCGGGCCGGGTCGATCGTCAGCACGACGACCTTCCGGCCGCGCTCCGCGGCCCGCAGCCCGATCGCCGCCGCCGTGGTCGTCTTGCCGACGCCGCCGGAGCCGCAGCACACCACGATCCGGGTCTCCGGGTCGTCGATCAGCGCGTCCACGTCCAGCGCGGACGTCGTCCGCTCCTTGCGGGTGCCCGCCGTCATGCCGCCCCCTGCCGCTTCAGCTCGCCCGCCAGCCGGTACAGCCCGCCCAGGTCCACGCCCTCGCCGAGCAGCGGCAGCTCGTACGTCGGCAGCTTCGCCCGCTGCAGGTCCGCGCGCTGCGCGCGCTCCAGCTCGACCCGCTCGGCGTGCTCCCTGGCCTGCTCCAGCAGCGGGGCGAGCAGCGGCTCCACCGCGGCCCGGACCGTCTCCGGTTTGCGCGAGCGGCCGCCCAGCCCGGCCTCGCCGAGCGCCACGGCGACCTCCTCGCGGTGGTCGCCGTCGACGGCCGCCACGGCCGCCGCGTCCAGCACCGGCGGCCGGACCATGTTGACCATCACCCCGCCCACCGGAAGCTGCGCCGCCCGCAGGTCGGCGATGCCGTCCACGGTCTCCTGCACCGGCATCTCCTCCAGCAGCGTCACGAAGTGCACCGCCGTCTCCGGGGACTTCAACACCCGCATCACGGCCTGCGCCTGACCGTGGATCGGGCCGAACCTGGCCAGCCCGGCCACCTCCTCGTTGACGTTGAGGAAGCGGGTGAGCCGCCCGGTCGGGGGCGCGTCCATCACGATCGCGTCGTACGCCCGGCGGCCGTCCGGGCCCTTGCGCCGGGCCGCCTCGCAGGCCTTGCCGGTCAGCAGCACGTCCCGCACGCCCGGTGCGACGGTGGTCGCGAAGTCGACGAAGCCGACCTTCTGCAGCGCCTTCCCGGCCCGGCCCAGCTTGTAGAACATCTCCAGGTACTCGAGCAGCGCCAGCTCGGTGTCGATCGCCAGCGCGTACACCTCGCCCTGGCCGGTGCCGGGCAGCCCCAGACGGGACGGCGAGACGGTGGCGACCTTGCGCTCCTCGTAGGGCAGCGCGGCCATCCCGAACAGCTCGGCGATGCCCTGCCGCCCCTCGACCTCGATCAGCAGGGTCCGCCCGCCCTCGGCGGCCAGCGCCAGGGCCAGCGCCGCCGCCACGGTGGTCTTCCCGGTGCCGCCCTTGCCGCTGACGACGTGCAGCCGGACCCCCTCCCAGTCGGGGTCGGCCTGCGCCGATGGGCCGGGGGTGCTCGCCACGCTCCGTCTCCGTCCTGCGTCGACCGGGCACCGCAACGGGTGCCCCCTCCTTGGCGAGGGTAACCAGCCGACGCCGCCGATGGCGGGACCATCCGGGTGCCCGGCCGGATTCATGCCCCCTTTGTGTCCCACCTCACACCGCGGCCCGCCGCGGGCGACCCGCCGCGGGCCCGGGCCGCCCGCCCCGTGGCGTCGCCGGGCCCGGTGGCCGGACGGTCTAGAGTCACCCCCATGACCAAGTGGGAATACGTCACCGTGCCGCTTCTCGTGCACGCCACCAAGCAGATCCTGGACACCTGGGGCGAGGACGGCTGGGAGCTCGTCCAGGTCGTGCCCGGCCCGAACAACCCCGAGCAGCTCGTGGCCTACCTCAAGCGGGAGAAGAGCTGATGAGCAAGGTTGAGGAGAAGCTGGCCGAGCTCGGCCTGACCCTCCCCGAGGTGGCCCCGCCGGTGGCGGCCTACGTGCCGGCCGTCCGCTCCGGCGACCACGTCTTCACCTCCGGCCAGCTGCCCATGGTGGCCGGCAAGCTCCAGCACACCGGCAAGGTCGGCGCCGAGGTGACGCCCGAGCGCGCCAAGGCGCTCGCGCAGATCTGCGCGCTGAACGCGCTCGCCGCGGTCAAGTCAGTGATCGGCGACCTCGACCGCGTCGAGCAGGTCGTCAAGGTGGTCGGCTTCGTCGCCTCCGCCCCCGACTTCACCGGCCAGCCCGCCGTGGTCAACGGCGCCAGCGAGCTGCTCGGCGAGGTCCTCGGCGAGGCCGGCGTGCACGCCCGCAGCGCCGTCGGCGTCGCCGTCCTGCCGCTGGACGCCCCGGTCGAGGTCGAGATCCAGGTCCGGGTGCGGACCGGGGCCTGAGCCCCCGAACAGCACCGGGCGGGGGTGGGCCCTGTCCAAGCCCACCCCCGCCCGCTTAGCATCCGGGGCATGGATGACCGCGCACCGTCGACCCCCATGCCGCCCGGCTGGCCCGCCCGGATCCGGGCCCTCGCCGCCGGCGAGCTGACCCCGGCCGAGCCCAGGGCCGCGGCCACGGTCGTGCTGCTGCGCGACACCGCCGACGGCCCCGAGGCCTACCTGCTGCGCCGCCGCACCTCGATGGCGTTCGCCGCCGGTATGTACGCCTACCCCGGCGGCGGCGTGGACCCCCGGGACGCCGACGCCGAGATCGCCTGGGCCGGCCCCCCGCCCGAGGAGTGGGGCGCCCGCCTCGGCACCGACCCCCGGACGGCGCAGGCCGTCGTCTGCGCGGCCGTCCGGGAGACCTTCGAGGAGTCCGGCGTGCTGCTCGCCGGCCCCGACGCGGACTCCACCGCCGAGGCCCGCGACTGGTCCGCCGAGCGGGCCGCGCTGGAGGCCCGCGAGTTCTCCTTCGCCGAGTTCCTGCACAAGCACGGCCTGGTGCTGCGCAGCGACCTGCTCGGCGGCTGGGCCCGCTGGATCACCCCGGAGTTCGAGGAGCGCCGCTTCGACACCTGGTTCTTCGTGGCCGCGCTGCCCGCCGGACAGGCCGCCGCCTCAACGGTCGGCGAGGCCGACCGGGTGGCCTGGCTCGCCCCCGCCGAGGCCGTCGCCGGACACGCCGAGGGCCGCTACGGGATGCTGCCGCCGACCGTGACCGTGCTGCGCGAACTGCTGCCGGTGCGGTCCGCCGCCGAGGCCCTGGCCGCCGCCGGCCCGCGCACCGTCACGCCCGTCCTGGGACGGGCCGAGGTCGACGGCGACCGAATGACCGTCCGCTGGCCCGGGTATGACGAGCTGACCATCGACGGAGACTTCCCGGCGTGATCCCACGCCGGGCGACCCACCCGAACACACGGAAGGACACTGGCCGATGAACCACAACGACGTGGCTCGCCGGACGGAGCACGACCTGCCCGCCCGCAGCATCACCCCCAAGGCCGTCGCCTGCGACGGCCACGTCGAGGAGCGCACCGCTCCGCGCAGGCTCACCCGCGCGCTGCCGGCGCGCAACCTGGTGCGCGAGGGCAGCCGGTGAGCGGTCTCCTTCCGGGCGACCCCGCCGCCACCGTCGGCGGCGGGGCCACCCCGCGGGCGCACTGCGTGCTGGCGCCCAACCCCTCCCCGATGACCCTGGACGGCACCAACACCTGGCTGCTGTCCGAACCCGGCTCCGACCTCGCCGTCGTGATCGACCCGGGCCCGCTGGACGAGGGCCACCTGCGCCGCGTCGTCGACACCGCCGAACAGCAGGGCAAGCGGATCGCCCTCACCCTGCTCACCCACGGCCACCACGACCACGCCGAGGGCGCCGCCCGGTTCGCCGAACTCACCGGCACCCACGTGCGCGCCCTGGACCCGGCCCTGCGGCTCGGCGACGAAGGGCTGCGGCCCGGCGAGGTCGTCGAGGTCGGCGGCCTGGAGATCCGGGTCGTGGGCACCCCCGGGCACACCGCGGACTCACTGACCTTCCACCTGCCCGCCGACGGCGCGATCCTCACCGGCGACACCGTGCTCGGCCGCGGCACCACGATGGTCGCCCACCCGGACGGCCGGCTCGGCGACTACCTCGACTCGCTGCGCCGCCTGCACACCATGGCGGCGGAGCACGGTGTGCGGACCGTCCTGCCCGGGCACGGCCCGGTGCTCGCCGACGCGCTCGGCGCCGTCGACTACTACCTCGCCCACCGGGCCGCCCGGCTCGCCCAGGTGGAGACCGCCGTGGAGGCCGGCTGCCGCACCGCGGAGGAGGTGGTGGCCCGGGTGTACGCCGACGTGGACAAGGCCCTGTGGCCGGCCGCCGAACTCTCCGTCCGGGCCCAGCTCGGCTACCTGGAGGACCACGGACTCATCCAGGGGCTGTAGTCGGAAAGCAGGCAGGGCAAGCAGCCAGGGGCGCCCCTGGATGCCTGCCCGGTTGCGCCCCTGAGTGCTTGCCCCGGGTCAGCGGGAGCGGCGGGAGAGGCGCTCGACGTCGAGGAGGACGACCGCGCGGGCCTCCAGCTTCAGCCAGCCGCGGCCGGCGAAGTCGGCCAGCGCCTTGTTGACCGTCTCGCGGGAGGCGCCGACCAGCTGGGCCAGCTCCTCCTGGGTGAGGTCGTGGGAGACGTGGATGCCCTCCTCCGACTGCACGCCGAAGCGGCGGGAGAGGTCGAGCAGCGCCTTGGCGACACGGCCGGGCACGTCCGAGAAGACCAGGTCGGACATGACGTCGTTGGTGCGGCGCAGGCGGCGGGCGATGGCGCGCAGCAGTGCGATCGACACCTCGGGGCGGGCGTGCAGCAGCGGCAGCAGGTCGCCGTGGCCGAGGCCGAGCAGCTTGACCTCGGTCAGTGCGGTGGCGGTGGCGGTGCGCGGGCCCGGGTCGAACAGCGACAGTTCGCCGATCATCTCGCTGGGGCCGAGTACGGCGAGCATGTTCTCGCGGCCGTCCGGCGAGGCGCGGTGCAGCTTCACCTTGCCCTCGACGACGACGTACAGCCGGTCGCCCGGGTCGCCCTCGTGGAACAGCGACTCGCCGCGGGCGAGGGTCGCCTCGGTCATGGAAGCGCGCAGCTCGGCAGCCTGGTCGTCGTCGAGGGCCGCGAACAGCGCGGCGCGGCGAAGAACGTCGTCCACGTGCTTCCTCCTGCATCGTCCGGTGGTGTTTCTCACCACCAAGGATGGCGCATGTCGCTCCGATCATATGAGGAGGGGTGTGCCGTCGAGCGTCCTATGGGGCCATTCGCACCCGCCCGTACCAGCGGCGCGGCCCCGGCGGGGCAGGTCAGGCGGGTGTCCGGTCGGGCAGCAGGGCGAGCTCGGCGGGTTCCAGGACGAGGCCGGCGGCGGCCGCGGAGTCCCGGACGGAGGCCGGCCGGCTCGCGCCGGGGATCGGGACGACCACGGGCGAGAGCGCGAGCAGCCAGGCCAGGCAGACCCGCTGCGGCGAGGTGCCGCGGGCGGCGGCCACCCGGTGGAAGGGCGTGTCCGCGGGGGCGGGGCCGGAGGGGTCCGGTGCGGAGGGGCCGTCCAGCGAGCTGCGGGAGATGCCGCCGAGCGGGCTCCACGGCAGGAAGGCGAGTCCGAGTTCCTCGCAGAGCCGCAGCTCCGGCTCGGCGGAGCGGTCGGCGGGGGAGTAGCGGTTCTGCACCGAGACCAGGCCGCCGCCGAGGATCGCGTGGGCCTCGCGGATCTGCGCCGCGCCGGCGTTGGAGATCCCGGCGGCGCGGACCTTCCCCGCGTCCAGCAGTTCCCGCAGGGCGCCCACCGACTCGGCCCAGGGCACCCGCGGGTCCGGCTTGTGCAGTTGGTAGAGGCCGATCACCTCGGTGCCGAGCCGCCGCAGCGACTCCTCGCAGGCCCGTCGCAGGTGCTCGGGGCGGCCGTCGACCGTCCACGAGCCGTCGCCGGGGCGGCCGCGGCCGCCCTTGGTGGCCACCAGCACCCGGTCGCGGTCCCCGCCGCGGCGGGCCAGGGCCCGGGCGATCAGCCGTTCGTTGTGGCCGCGCTCCCCGGCGTGCCAGTGGTACGAGTCGGCGGTGTCGATCAGGGTGACGCCCGCGTCGAGGGCGGCGTGGACGACCGCGACGGCGTCCTCCTCGGCCGGGCGGCCCTCGACGGACAGCGGCATCGCGCCGAGGCCGACCGGATGGACGGCGGTGCCGCCGATGGTGCGCCGGTGCATCTCAGACCGCCCTTCCGGCCGTGGCGGCCTTCGCGGCCCCGGCCGTGGCGGCCTTCGCGGCCCCGGCCGCCTCGTCGATCGCCGCGGGCAGCCAGTCGGCCGTCCGGGACAGGGGGAAGCCGAGTGCGGCGGCCCGGCCGTTGTCCATGGCGTACGAGCGGTCGAAGGAGAACGGGGAGGCGTCCCCGCCCTCCGCCGTCCGGAACCGGGCCGTGGTGCCGAGCCGCTCGGCGATCAGTCCGGAGAGCCGGGCGGCGTCGAGCGCGCCGTGCGAGCAGGCGTTCAGCGGCCCGTCGGCGTCGGTGACGGCGGCCCGGGCGAGCACGGTGGCGATCTCCCGGTGGTGGACGAAGGAGGTCGGCCGGGCGCCCCGGTGGACGGCGACCGGGCGGCCGGCGGCGATCCGCTCCACGTAGTGCGCCAGCCGTCCGGTGAAGTCGCGGTCGCCGCCGCCGAGCACGTGGGCGCTGCGGACGCTCGCCCAGGAGAACGGCGCGGAGCGGGCGAGCACCGCCTCGGCCTGCCGCTTGCCCTCCGCGTAGCCGGTCGCCGCGTCGAAGTGCCGGGCGAGCGCCTGCGGGTCGTGCCAGGGCAGGTCGAGGTCGACGGACCAGGCCGCCGGGTCGACGAAGCCCTCGGTGACCGGGCCGTCCGAGGCGGGCACGAGCGGGGAGGTCGCCGGGTCGTAGACCTCCATGGTCGAGGTCATCACGTAGCGCGGGGTGCGGTCGGCGAAGACCCGGCAGGCCACGGCGGCCTGCAGCGGGGTGTAGAGCACCTGGTCGACCACCGCGTCGAAGGTCCGCCCGCGGAGCGCGGCCGTCAGCGCGGCCTCGTCCGAGCGGTCCGCGCGGACGTGGTCGACGCCCGGGGGCGGGGCGGCGGAGCCGCGGTTGACGAGGGTGACCGCGACTCCGGCATCGCGGAACAGGGACACCAGGTGCAGGCCGAAGTACCGGCTTCCGCCGATGATGCAGACGCTTCTCATGGCTCCACTCTCCTGGCGTATCGTCAGCAGTGGAACTGGCGACCTGCTGAACCAGTCGTAAGGAGAACTGTCGACGGGAGGGGCTGCGGTGATCGACGTCCACCGGCTCGGGGTGCTGCAGGCGGTCGCCGAGCACGGCAGCTTCAACCGGGCGGCGGCCGCGCTGCGGATCACCCCGTCCGCGGTGTCCCAGCAGGTCGCGGCATTGGAGCGGGGGCTCGGCACCCTGGTGGTGGAGCGCTCCACCCGCGGTGTGGTGCTGACCGAGGCGGGGCGGCTGATGGTTGAGGCGGCCGGTGCGATCGGCGCCGAACTCCGCCACGCCCGGGAGCAGATCGACCGGCTGGCCGCACCGCGCCCGCGGCTGACGGTGGCCACCTTCACCACCGGCGGCCGGCACCTGCTGCCCGCGGCACTGGCCCGGTTCGCCGCCGAGCACCCCGAGGCCGACCTGCACGTGGTGGAGCGGGAGCCCGAGGAGAGCCTGCCGATGGTGCGCGAGGGCGTCGCCGACCTGGCGATCGCCTACCACTTCGACGGCCCGCTGCCGGTGCAGCCCGGGGACCGCTCCGGCCTCGACTGGACGCCGCTGATGGACGACCCGCTCTCGGTGGTGCTCCCGGAGGCCCACCCGCTGGCCGGCCGCGAGGAGCTGGACCTCGCCGAACTCGCCGACGACCGCTGGGTGGTGGGCTGTTCGAAGACCGAGGCATTCCTGCACCGGCACGCCGCGCTGGCCGGGTTCGACCTGCGGGTCGCCGGCAGCACCACCGACTACTTCTTCGCCCGGTCGCTGGTGGCCGCCGGGGTCGGGGTCTCCCTGGTGCCGCAGGTGGCGCTGGACCCGCCGCTGCCGGGCACGAGGGTGGTTCCGGTCCGGCCGCCGCGGCCGGCCCGGCACTTCGGCATCGCCGTCGCCCGGCGCCGCCGCCCCCAGCCGTACGCCGAGGCGCTGGCCCGGCTGCTGAAGGCGGGCGCGACCGTCGGCTGACGGCGGTCAGCGGTGCAGCACGGCGCTGGCGTTGCGGAGGTCGAGACGGGCGCCGCGGCGGCGCGTCCGGGCGCTGTCCGCGTGGGCGCGGCGGCCGGCGGCGGCCATCGCCTCCTGCACGGTGAGGGCGCGGACGGCGAAGCTCTGGGTGCCGGTGCGGCCGTCGGGGTGGGTCGTGGGCACGGTGACCAGCCAGAGCGGGTGGTGGTACGCCGGATGGACGGGCCGCGGGGCGGGGGAGGCGGAGGCGGCGGTGGCGGGGCACGTACGGGCCCCGGCCGGTGGGAGGCCGATGGTCATGGGGGCTGGCCCTCCTCGGACGGCACGGGCGGTCGCGTGGGGGCGCGACCGTCAGCGGGTGGAACGGCTGACCTGCGGGGATGGCACAGGAGGAGGACCGCACGGGGTGGTGGCGGCGTAGTCCCGACGATGCGCCCGGCAGGGTCGGGGAGTCAAGGTTACTCGGCAGTATGAATGTAACTTTCTGCAAGACCTTGCTGCTGGCCGCCGTGACCTTCCGGGCCCCGCGGTCCCGGAAAAGCGGGCGCCGTGCGCGCCGACCGTTTTCGGCCGGCCGTTTTCGAGGGATCGGCCGATCGGTCAGGCGGCGGGCGGCGGGGCGGTGCTCTTGCGGACGACCAGGCTGGTGGCGAGTTCCAGGCGGGCCGCGCTGCCGCCCTCGGCGCGCATCCGGATCAGCATCTGCGCGGCCTCCTCGGCCATCTGCCGCAGCGGCTGGTGGACGGTGGTGAGGGCCGGGCTCGTCCACTGGGCGATCGGCACGTCGTCGTAGCCGACCACCGACAGGTCGTCGGGGACCTTCAACCCGTGCACCCGGGCGGCCTCCAGGACGCCGAGCGCCTGCAGGTCGCTGCCGGCGAAGATCGCGGTCGGCCGCTCGGGGAGGGCCAGCAGCTCCATGGCGCGGCGGCGGCCGCCCTCGACGTGGAAGTCGCCGAAGGAGACGTAGCCGGGCGGGATCTCCAGGCCGGCCATGCCCATCGCGGAGCGGAAGCCGTCCAGCCGGGCCAGCGAGCAGAGCATGTCCTCGGGGCCGGTGATGATGGCGATCCGGCGGTGCCCGCACTCGACCAGGTGGCGGGTCGCGGCGAGGCCGCCGGCCCAGTTCGCCGAGCCCACCGACGGCACGTCCGGCTCGGGGTCGCCGGCCGGGTCGATGATGACGAACGGGATGGCGCGGGACCGGAGTTGCTGCTTCACCTCGAGCGGCAGGCTGGAGAAGACCAGCACCACGCCGAGCGGCCGGCGGCGCAGCACGCCCTCGATCCAGCTCGGGTCCGGGGCGTGCCGGGTGCCGCTCTCGGTGAGCACCACGCTGGCCCCGTGCTCTTTGGCGACGTTCTCGGCGCCCTTGATCAGCTCCATCGCCCAGAGGTTGTCGAGCTCGGGGAAGACGATCTCGACGAGCGGTGCCTCCCAGGCCGATTTGGGCGTCCGCTGGTAACCGTGGACCTCCAGCAGGCGCTCGACCTTGAGGCGGGTCGGGCGGGAGACGTCCTGCCTGCCGTTGAGAACTTTCGAAACCGTGGACACGGAGACGCCGGCCTCTTCTGCCACCTGGGCGAGCGTGACGCGGCCGTTCTCCTCCTCTTCTCGCATGGCGTGCAGCATAAGGCACGTGTCCAGGTCACGTTCCGGTAACTGCGCGACGGGGGGTTGACCCCCCTCGGAGCGCGGATCTAGCGTCGCAGCGCGCCAAGAATTTCGGCGAAGATGCCGAAAGATTTCGAAAGGCACCGCGATGAGAAGACACGCTCGGCTCTCCCGTTCCCTCGCCGCAGGCAGCGCGGCCGTGGTCCTGGGGATCACCCTGACGGCCTGCGGCAGCGGCTCCGGCTCCTCCGGGGACAGCGGTTCGGGAGAGATCCACGTCCTGGTCTACGGGGACGCCACCAACAAGGTCGAGAAGCAGATCGTCGACACCTTCAACAAGACGTCGAAGGTCAAGGCCGTCCTGGACACCATTCCGGGCGCCGACTACCAGCAGAAGCTGCAGACGATCATCAACACCAAGCAGGCCCCGGACGTCTTCTTCAACTGGGGCGGCGGCAGCATCAAGCCGTTCGTCGACGCCGGCCTGCTGATGCCGCTCGACGACATGATCGCCAAGGACCCGGGCCTCAAGGCCAACTTCCTGTCCTCGGTCTTCGACACCGCCGTGGTCGACGGCAAGGCCTACGGCGTCCCGATGCGCGGCACCCAGCCGGTGCTGCTCTTCAGCAACACCAAGGTCCTCGCCGACGCCGGCGTGAGTGCGCCCAAGACCTTCGACGAGCTGCTCGCCGCGGTGCAGACGCTCAAGGGCAAGGGCGTCACCCCGATCGCCCTCGGCGGCGGCGACCAGTGGCCGACCCTGATGTGGTTCGAGTACCTCTACGACCGCGTCGCCGGCCCGGACCTGTTCAAGAAGGCGCTCGGCGGCGACAAGGCTGCCTGGGCGAGCGAGGACAGCAAGAAGGCCCTCGGCATGCTCAAGCAGCTCATCGACGCGGGCGCGTTCGGCACCAACTTCGACTCGGTGAAGTTCACCGACGGCGGCTCGCCGGCCCTGCTCGCCCGCGGCAAGGCCGCCTTCGAGCTGATGGGCTCCTGGGAGTACTCCACCCAGCAGGACGCCAGCCCCGACTTCACCAAGACCAGCCTCGGCTACGGCTCCTTCCCGACCGTCACCGGCGGCAAGGGCGACCCGAAGAACGTCGTCGGCAACACCAACAACTTCTACTCGGTGCTGAAGAAGACCAAGCACCCGGAGGCCGTCGCGGAGTTCCTCAAGCTCCAGTACTCCGACGAGTTCGTCCAGGGCCAGCTGGCCATCGGCAACCTGCCGACCACCAGCAACACCCCCAAGTTCCTGAGCAGCGCGGCCAACCCGGCGTACTCCACCTTCCAGTTCGACCTGGTGAAGGCCGCGCCGTCGTTCCAGCTCTCCTGGGACCAGGCGTACCCGCCGGCCGCGATCACGCCCATCCACCAGGCCGTCCAGCAGTTCTTCAACGGCCAGATCGACGAGAACGGCTTCATCAAGGCCATGCAGGCCCTGCCGAACTCCTGACACCAGACGGGTCGCACCATGACCACAACTCTTGCCACCGGGGCCGTGACGCGGCGCCGACCGGCGAGCCGGACGGGCACCGCGGTGACCCGCCCCGGGTTCGCCTGGGCGCTCCCGGCCACGGTCTTCTTCGTCCTCTTCGCGATCGTGCCGCTCGTCCTGGTCGCCGTGCTGTCCTTCACCCGCTGGAACGGCCTCGGCTCACCGGAGTTCGCCGGCTTCGACAACTGGAACCGGCTTTTCGACGACCCCGTGATGGTCAAGAGCCTGTGGTTGAGCCTGCTGCTCACCCTGCTCGGCGTGGCCGTCCAGACCCCGATCAGCATCCTGCTCGGGGTCTGGGCGGCCGGGCACCAGCGCAACCGGGCGGTGCTGTCGGCGATCTACTTCGTGCCGCTGCTGCTCTCGGCCACCGCCGTCTCGGTGCTCTGGCGGGCGCTGCTCGACCCCAACTTCGGCGTCCCGGCCGAGGCCGAGTGGCTGTTCGGCGACGGCAACCTGTTCGGCTCGCAGACCGGCGCGATCGGGGTGCTGGTGCTGGTCGGCGCCTGGCAGTTCACCCCGTTCCACACGCTCATCTACCAGGGTGCGGCCCGCGCCGTCCCACCGGTGCTCTACCAGGCCGCCGCGATCGACGGGGCCGGCACCGTACGGCAGTTCTTCCACATCACGCTGCCGCAGCTGCGCAACGCGGTCATCACCTCGGTGATCCTCATGGTGGTCGGCGGTCTCACCACCTTCGACACGGTGCTCATCCTCACCCAGGGCGGGCCCGGCACCGACACCACCATCAGCGCCTACTACATGTACCAGAAGGCCTTCAAGGGCTTCGACTTCGGCACCGGATCGGCGGTCGCGCTGCTGCTCGTCCTGGTCGCCACCGCCATCTCGCTCGCCGTCGTCCGGCTGTCCGGCTACGACCGGATGCGCAGCACCTCGGAGGGCCTGTGATGAGGCGACGCCCCAACGTCCTGGCCGGATTCGGCTCGCTGGTCTGGCTGTTCGTCGTCGGCCTGCCGCTGTACACCATGCTGGCCGCCACCCTGCAGAGCCGCGCCGACTACGCGGAGAGCGGCCCGCTCGGCCTGCCCCGGCACCTCACCCTGCAGAACTACCTCGACGACCTGCAGGGCGGCTTCGGCCAGTACTTCCTCAACACCGTGATCGTCACGGTGAGCGTGGTCGCCGTCGTGCTGCTGGTGGTGCCGCCGCTGTCCTACGCCATCGTGCGCAGCCGCGGCCGGACCACCGACCTGGCGTTCCGGCTGTTCCTGCTGGGCCTCGCGATCCCCGCGCAGGCGGTGATCGTGCCCATGTTCTACGTCATCAGCAAGGCCGGCCTGTACGACAACCTGATCGGCGTGATCCTGCCGACCGCGGCCTTCTCGCTGCCGGTCTGCACCCTCGTCCTCACCGGCGTGATGCGCGACATCACCCCCGAGCTCTACGAGGCGATGGCGATGGACGGTGCCACCCCCCGGCGGGTCTTCCTCCAGCTGGTGCTGCCGCTCTCCAAGGGCGGGCTCTCCACCATCACCGTCTTCTCCGCCCTCCAGGCGTGGAACGGCTTCCTCTTCCCGCTGGTGCTGACCCAGTCCGACGAGACCAAGGTGATCACCCTCGGCCTCTACGACTTCCAGACCCAGTACGGCATCAACGTCCCCGGGCTGCTGGCCGCCGTCGTGCTGTCCATGATCCCGATCCTGCTCGTCTACCTGTTCGCCCGCCGCGCCCTCGTCCAGGGGCTCATGGGCGTCGGAGGAAAGTGACCGACACATGAACCTGGCCGTAGAGACCGCCTCCGCCGTCCCCGCCTGGCAGGACACCGCCCGCGACCCGGGCGCACGGGCCGACGCCCTGATCGCCGCCATGACCCTCCGGGAGAAGATCGCCCAGCTGTTCGGCGTCTGGGTCGGCGCCTCCGACGAGGGCGGCGAGGTCGCCCCGTACCAGCACGAGATGGAGGAGCCGCCCGCCCTCGACACCCTGCTGCCGCACGGACTCGGACAGCTCACCCGGCCGTTCGGCACCGCACCCGTCGACCCGGCCACCGGCGCGCTCTCGCTGATGCGCACCCAGCAGCGGATCGCCGCCGCCAACCGCTTCGGCATCCCCGCCGTCGCCCACGAGGAGTGCCTGGCCGGCTTCGCCGCCTGGAAGGCCACCGCCTACCCCGTGCCGCTCGCCTGGGGCGCCGCCTTCGACCCCGCACTGGTCCGCCGGATGGCCGCCGCGATCGGCCGCGACATGCGCGCGGTCGGCGTCCACCAGGGCCTCGCCCCCGTCCTGGACGTCGTCCGCGACGCCCGCTGGGGCCGCGTCGAGGAGACCGTCGGCGAGGACCCGTACCTGGTCGGCACCGTCGGCACCGCCTACGTGCAGGGCCTGGAGTCCACCGGGATCGTCGCCACCCTCAAGCACTTCGCCGGGTACTCCGCCTCCCGCGCCGGCCGCAACCTCGCCCCCGTCGGGATGGGCACCCGTGAACGCGCCGACGTCATCCTGCCGCCGTTCGAGATGGCCGTCCGCGAGGGCGGTGCCCGCTCCGTGATGCACGCCTACACCGACACCGACGGCGTGCCCTCCGCCGCCGACGACCGGCTGCTCACCGAACTCCTCCGCGACACCTGGGGCTTCACCGGCACGGTGGTCGCCGACTACTTCGGCATCGGCTTCCTGCGGACCCTGCACGGCGTCGCCGGCGACTGGGCCGAGGCCGCCGGCGCCGCCCTCGCCGCCGGCGTCGACGTCGAACTGCCCACCGTGAAGACCTTCGGCGAACCGCTCGTCGAGGCGATCACCACCGGCCGGCTGCCCGAGCGGCTCGTCGACCGGGCACTGCGCCGCGTCCTCGTCCAGAAGGCCGAACTCGGCCTGCTCGACCCCGACTGGACGCCCGTCCCGGCCGTCCTCGCCGGCGCCGACCTCACCGACCCGACCGCACTGCGCGGCACCGTCGACCTCGACCCGGCCGGCAACCGCGAACTCGCCCGCGAGATCGCCGAGCAGTCCGTCGTCCTGCTCCGCAACGACGGCACCCTGCCGCTCGCCCGGCCCGCCCGGATCGCCCTGATCGGCCCCAACGCCGACGAGGCCACCGCCGTGCTCGGCTGCTACGCCTTCCCGGTGCACGTCGGCCGCCAGCACCCCGACACCCCGGTCGGCCTGCGGATGCCCACCCTGCGCGAGGCCCTCGCCGCCGAGTTCGACGGCGCCGAGATCCACACCGTCACCGGCACCGGCGTCGACGACGGCAGCACCGCCGGCTTCGCCGAGGCCGCGGCCCTCGCCCGCCGCGCCGACGTCGTCGTGCTCGCCCTCGGCGACCGCGCCGGTCTCTTCGGCCGCGGCACCAGCGGCGAGGGCTGCGACGCCGAGTCGCTGGAACTCCCCGGCGCCCAGCAGCAACTGCTCGACACCCTGCTCGACACCGGCACCCCCGTGGTGGTCGTCCTGCTCGCCGGCCGGCCCTACGCCCTCGGCCGCGCCGTGGACGAGGCCGCCGCGATCGTGCAGACCTTCTTCCCCGGCGAGGAGGGCACCGGTGCGCTCGCCGGCGTGCTCAGCGGCCGCGTCGAGCCGTCCGGCCGACTGCCCGTCAGCGTGCCGCGCCGCCCCGGCGTCCAGCCGTCCTCCTACCTGGCCGCCCGGCTCGCCGGACCCACCGACGTCTCCAGCACCGACCCCACCCCCGCGTACGGCTTCGGCCACGGCCTCACCTACACCGCCTTCGCCTGGTCCGACCTCGCCGTCGAGACCGGACGGACGGACACCGCGGGCGAGTTCCGGCTCTCCTTCACCGTCCGCAACACCGGCGGGCGGCCCGGCACCGAGGTCGTCCAGCTCTACCTGCACGACCCGGTCGCCTCCGTGGTGCAGCCCGTCCAGCGCCTGATCGGCTATCGGCGGGTGCCGCTCGGCCCCGGCGAGGAGTGCCGGATCACCGCGGCCGTCCCCGCCGACCTGGCCTCCTTCACCGGCCGGGACGGCCGCCGGATCGTCGAACCCGGCACCCTGGAGCTGCGCCTCGCCGCCTCCAGCACCGACCCGCGGCTCACCGCCGAGGTCGAGCTCACCGGACCCGTCCGCACGGTCGACCACACCCGCCGGCTGCACCCCGTCCTCGACGTCCTCGACGTGCGGTAGCCGCCCCCCGGACCCCACCTGCCCCGGCCCCATGCACCCCGGTACCGCTTCGCCGGAGTGCGGCGGCCGAGGCCGGGGCAGGTGGACCACGACCGAACGCACCACCGGCCGAAGGAGCCGACCTTGTACACCGACCTGCCCGAGGACCAGCTCCGCTCGTACCGCAGCGCCCAGACCGAGCCCGCCGACTTCGACGCCTTCTGGCGGAAGACCCTCGACGAGGCCCGGGCCGCGGGCGGCGACACCGCCGCCGTCCCCGTGCCGACCGGCCTCACCACCGTCGACACCTTCGACGTCACCTTCCCCGGGTACGCCGGCGAGCCCGTCCGGGCCTGGCTCCGGCTGCCCCGCGGGGCGGACGGCCCGCTGCCCGCCGTCGTCCAGTACGTCGGCTACGGCGGCGGCCGCGGCCACGTCCTGGAGAACCTCGTCTGGGCCTCCGCCGGCTTCGCCCACCTGCAGATGGACAGCCGCGGCCAGGGCTCCGTCTGGAGCCGCGGCGACACCCCCGACTCCGGCCCCGCCGGACCGCAGGTCCCCGGCGTGATGACCCGCGGCATCGAGGACCCGCACGACTACTACTACCGGCGGCTGTTCACCGACGCCGTCCGGGCCGTGGACGCCGTCCGCACGCTGCCGCAGGTGGACCCGGACCGGGTCGCCGTCCTCGGCAACAGCCAGGGCGGCGGCACCGCCCTCGCCGCGGCCGGACTCGTCCCCGACCTCGCCGCGGTCGTCGCCCACGTGCCGTTCCTCTGCGACTTCCCGCGCGCCGTGGTGGTCACCGACGCCCACCCCTTCCGCGAGATCGCCGACTACCTGGCCACCCACCGCGGCCACGACGAACAGGTGCACCGCACCCTCTCCTACGTGGACGGCGTGAACTTCGCCGCCCGCGCCGACGCCCCCGCCAGGTTCTCCGCCGCACTCATGGACCAGACCGTCCCGCCGTCCACCGTGTTCGCCGCCCACAACGCCTACGCCGGACCGAAGGAGATCGACGTCTGGCGCTACAACGGCCACGAGGCCGGCGGCCCGGACGACGACGCCGCCGCCCTCCGCTTCCTCCGCCGCCACCTCGGCGCCTGAGCCGGGCAGACCTCCGACGAGGGGCGCCCCTGACCGCAGCCCGGCGGGCGGGTACCGTCGGTGGGGACGGGGGAGGACCGGCAGTGCGCGTGACCTTGATCTCGGCGGCCATGAGCGAGGCCGTCCGGCAGGCCCGGTTCGACGACGGCGGACCGCTGGACGCCCTCGGACTGCGTGCGGCCGAGGCCGCCGCCGGCACCCTCCGCTCGGCCGGCCCGACCCCGGTCTCGCCGTCGCCGCGCTGCCGGCAGACCGCACAGGCGCTCGGCCTGCCCGCACCGGTCGACGAACCCGCCCTGGCCGGCTGCGACAACGGCCGCTGGCGGGGCCGCACCCTCGACGAGATCGCCGCCGCCGAACCCGAGGCCCTCGCCCGCTGGCTCGCCGACCCCGCCGCAGCGCCCCACGGCGGAGAACCCCTGCAGGCCGTGCTGGACCGGGTCGCCGACTGGCTGGCCGCGCTGCCGCAGGACGCACCGGCCGTCACCGCCGTCGTCGAACCCGACGTCGTCCGCGCCGCGGCCGTGCACGCCCTCGGCGCCCCGGCCGCGGCCTTCTGGCGGCTCGACGTCCGCCCGCTGACCGCCACCCACCTCAGCGGCCGCGCGGGCCGCTGGAACCTCCGCTGCGGCGAACCGCTCTGACGCGGCGACACCCCCGCGTGCCCACCGGTGTCGGCACCGCGCCGGAGGGCTCGTCCGACAACTCCCGCCGCGCGCGCGACGCCGGATCTCCCCCGGCCTTCGGCCGGGAGGTGTCCCCACGACCGGACGCACCACCGCATCGCCCGAGTACGTCCAGTACGAGGCCGATACGACGGCACGTCCGGTCGGGCACGAGACGGGGGCACCGCCCGGCCGGAGGCCGGGGGAGTCGCCCGCCTGATGCGACCCGACGTGTCGGCACCGCACCCTAGGGTGATCCGTCATGACGACCCTGATGACCGACGCCGGCCCGGTCGCCCCCGACGCCCCGGTCACCCGGACCGGCGGTGTGCCGCTCGCCCCGGCCGGCACGGCCTGGCCGCACTGCGCGACCTGCGGCGGCCCGATGCAGTTCCTCGCCCAGGTCCTGCTCGACGACCTCGGCCGGCACACCGGCACCGGGGCCGCGGACGGCCGCGCCCTGCTCGCGCTGTTCATGTGCCAGAACGACCCCGGCGGCTGCCAGGAGTGGGACGCCCGCGCCGGCGGCAACCTGGCCCTGCTGCTCCCTGTCGGCGGCAGCGGCCCGCTGCCCCTGCCCCCGCTGCCCGACGACCACGACGAGGACGACGGCGACCCCCGGCAGCTCGGCGCCGTCCGCGCCGTCGCCTACCGGCCGGACCCGGGCGGCGACTACGAGGCCGCCCGCCTCGGGCGGCCCGACGAAGCCCTGCTGGGCCAGCTCGGCGGCGGACCCGCCTGGCTCCAGTACGACCAGACGCCCGACTGCCCGTCCTGCGACCGGGCCATGGCGATGGTCGTCCAGCTGGAGGAGGGGCCCGACCACCTCACCGCGATGAACTTCGGCAGCGGCAGCGCCTACGCCTTCGCCTGCGAGCCGTGCGGCAGCGCGGCCTTCCTCTGGCAGTGCTGACGCCGTCCGGCGGGCGGGCCGATCGTTCCCGCGCGACCCGCCTCGGGGCGTAGCCTTCCTGCATGGCAGAGAGCAAGGCCCGGACGGCCGGGCCACGGGCGGCGAAGCCGAAGAAGCCGGAGTCCCATTTGGGGATGGTGCGGCGGGCCCGGCGGATCAACCGGGCGCTCGCGGAGCAGTACCCGTACGCGCATCCGGAGCTGGACTTCGACAACCCCTTCCAACTGCTGGTGGCCACCGTGCTGTCGGCGCAGACGACCGACCTGCGGGTGAACCAGACCACCCCGGCGCTCTTCGCGAAGTACCCCACCCCCGAGGACATGGCCGCCGCCGTGCCGGAGGAGCTGGAGGAGATCATCCGGCCGACCGGCTTCTTCCGGAACAAGGCGAAGTCGCTGCTCGGCCTGTCCGCCGCGCTGCGGGACGACTTCGGCGGCGAGGTCCCCGGCCGCCTGGCGGACCTCGTCACCCTGCCCGGCGTCGGCCGCAAGACCGCCAACGTCGTCCTCGGCAATGCCTTCGGCGTCCCCGGCATCACCGTCGACACCCACTTCGGCCGGCTCGTCCGCCGCTTCGGCTGGACGCAGGAGGAGGACCCGGAGAAGGTCGAGGCCGCCGTCGCCGCGATCTTCCCCAAGTCCGAGTGGACGATGCTCTCGCACCGGGTCGTCTTCCACGGCCGCCGCGTCTGCCACTCCCAGAAACCGGCCTGCGGCGCCTGCCCGATCACCGCCCTCTGCCCCTCCTTCGGAGCCGGCGAGACCGACCCGGAGAAGGCCGCCAAGCTGCTCAAGTACGAACTGGCCGGCAAGCCCGGCCAGCGGCTGCGCCCGCCCGCCGACTTCCCCGGGGAGGCCGCGGCCCGCGCCGAGGCCGACGCGCACGACGGCGAGGTCGCGGACATGGCGGTCGCCGGATGACCGTCGCCATCGAACGGGACGGCCTGCCCGAGTGGCTGCTGCCGGTCCGCACCGCCGCCGAGACCGTCCTCCCCGAGCAGCTCAGCCGCTTCCTGCCGCCGGCCTCCGGCGGCCGGCCCTCCGCGGTGCTGATGCTCTTCGGCCAGGGCGAGACCGGACCGGACCTGCTGCTGATCGAGCGGGCCCGCTCGCTGCGGTCGCACGCCGGCCAGCCGTCCTTCCCCGGCGGCGCCCTCGACCCGGAGGACGGCGACCCGGCCGGCCCCGGCCCGGTCGCCGCGGCGCTGCGGGAGGCCGAGGAGGAGACCGGTCTGGACCCGGCGGGCGTGCAGGTCTTCGCGACCCTGCCCGCGCTGTACATCCCGGTCTCCGGCTTCGTGGTGACCACCGTGCTGGGCTGGTGGCGCAGGGAGACCCCGGTCGGGCCGGTCGACCCGGCGGAGACCGGCGCGGTCTTCCGGGTGCCCCTGACCGACCTCACCGATCCGGCGAACCGGGCCCGGCTGCGCCACCCCTCGGGCCACGTCGGTCCGGCCTTCGAGGTGGCCGGCCGGCTGGTGTGGGGCTTCACCGCCGGAGTGATCGACCGGGTGCTGCACTACAGCGGCCTGGAACGTCCGTGGGACGTCCGGCGTACCCTGACCCTCTCCGAGGAGGCGCTGAACCTCACCCGGTCCGACCGGCAGCACGACAGGGGATCGCCCGCACCGCGCTGAGTCGCCGGACCAGGTGGCCCGTGGCGGTCCCGGGCTCCGTCCATGGGAGGGTATCGGCGTGAATGTCCTGGATCTGCTGTTGATCGCCGCCGCGGTGGGCTTCGCCGTGTCCGGCTACCGGCAGGGCTTCGTGGTGGGCGTGCTCTCCGTCCTCGGGTTCCTCGGCGGCGGCCTGATCGCCGTCCAACTGCTGCCGCTGCTGCTGCACCGGCTCGGCCCGGGCACCACGGCCTCGGTGGTCGCCGTCGTGGTGGTGATCGTGTTCGCCGCGGTGGGCCAGGCGGTCACCACGCACTTCGGCTGGAAGCTGCGCGGCAGGATCGGCAGGGGGCGGGCGAAGACCCTGGACGCGATCGGCGGCTCGGTGGTCAACGTGATCTCGATGCTGCTGGTGGCCTGGCTGATCGGCTCGGCGCTGGCCGGCACCTCGCTGCCCACGGTCTCCAAGCAGGTCCGCACCTCGACGGTGCTCTCCACCGTGCAGGGCGCGCTGCCCTCGGACGCGCCGAACTGGTTCTCCGACTTCAGCAAGGAGCTGGCCCGCAACGGCTTCCCGCAGGTCTTCAACCCCTTCGAGCACGAGCCGATCACCGAGGTCGAGGCGCCGGACCCGGCCCTGGCCGGCAGCGAGGCCGTCCAGCGGGCCCGGCAGAGCCTGGTGAAGGTGGTCGGCACGGCGCCGTCCTGCGGCAAGACGCTGGAGGGCAGCGGCTTCGTCTTCGCCCCGCACCGGGTGATGACCAACGCGCACGTGGTGGGCGGCGTCGACGAGCCCACGGTGCAGGTCGGCGGCACCGGCCGGGTCTACGACGCCACGGTTGTCCGGTACGACTGGCAGCGCGACATCGCCGTGCTCGACGTCCCCAAGCTGAACGCCCCGGCGCTGTCCTTCGCCGGCGAGGCGCGCACCAACGACAGCGCGATCGTCGCGGGCTTCCCGGAGAACGGCTCGTTCAACGTCCAGCCCGCCCGCATCCGCGGCCGGATCCAGGCCAACGGGCCGGACATCTACCACCGCGGCCAGGTCGTCCGCGACGTGTACTCGGTGCGCTCGCTCGTCCGCCAGGGCAACAGCGGAGGCCCGCTGCTCAGCCCGAACGGCGAGGTGTACGGCGTGGTCTTCGCCAAGTCGCTGGACAGCGCCGACACCGGCTACGTGCTCACCGCCGCCGAGGTGCTCCAGGACGCCACGCTGGGGGAGAGCGCCACCGCCCGGGTGGACACCGAGGGCTGCGCGCTCTGACCGCCCGCCCGGGCGCCGCCGGTGCCCGGGTCAGCCCTCGCGGCGCAGGCGGGCACCCACCCAGCGGGCCCGCCGGCCGAGGATGCGGGGGATGCCGAGCCCGTGCGCCCCGGTGCCGTCCGGCTGTCCGGGGGCGCCTTCCCGGCGCCACTCGAACTGGTGGGACTGGCTCTGCGAGCTGCTGCTCCCACGACGGCGTCGGCGCGGTGCGGCATCGCGATCGGGCATCCAGGTCATACCGGGAGGATGCCCCTGGGCCAGGAGGAGTAACCGCCTCCGGACTTCCCACCTGGCTTATGCGACTGTCATATGAGTGATGGTCAGACTTTCGAGTCCTGGTTCGGATGCGTCGTACGGGCGGGTCGACCCGGCGCTCAGTCCTTGTGCTGGCCCACCCAGGCCAGCAGTTCCTCGGTGAACTGCTCGGGGGTCTCCTCGTGCGGGAAGTGCCCCACCCCGGGCAGCAGCCGCCACCGGTACGGCGCCTCCACGTACTCGCCCGCCCCCAGCGCGGTGTGCGCCAGCAGCACCGGATCGGCGGCGCCCTGGACGTGCAGCGTCGGCGCGGTGATCGGCTTCTTCATCCGGCGCGCGAACTGCAGGCCGTCCGGCCGGGCCATCGACCGCATCAGCCAGCGGTACGGCTCGATCGAGCAGTGCGCCGTGGACGGGATCCGGATCGCCTGCCGGTACGCCTCCACCGCCTCCGGCTCGATCCCGTTCGGACCCGTCCAGGCCCGCAGGTACTCGCCGACCAGGGCGGCGTCGTCCGCGACCAGCCTCCGCTCCGGGATCCACGGCCGCTGGAAGCCCAGCACGTGCTCGAAGGCGGCGATCTGGCGCCGGTCGGTGAGCAGGGCGCGCCGCAGGTGGCGCGGGTGCGCCGCCGAGACGACCGTCAGGCTGCGGATCACCGAGGGCCGCATCACCGCCGCCACCCAGGCGAGCGAACCGCCGGTGGCGTGGCCCACGAGATGGGCGTGCCGCTCGCCGAGCGACCGGATCACGCCGGTGATGTCCAGCGCCAGGTTGGCCGGGTCGTAGCCGCGCGGCGTGCGGTCGCTGCCGCCGATGCCGCGCAGGTCCAGGGCGACCGCCCGGTACCCGGCCTCGGCGAGCGCGGTCAGCTGGTGGCGCCAGGCCCACCAGTACTCCGGCCAGCCGTGCACCAGCAGCACCAGCGGGCCGTCACCGGCCTCGGCGATGTGGAAGCGCGCCCCGTTGGCGGCCAGGTCGCGGTGCGTCCACGGCCCGGGCGAGCGGACGCTCCAGGCGGCCCCGGCACCCGCAGGGTCCCCGGCGGGTCCGGGCACGGGCCGTCCCGTGGCGGGCCGGGAGGTCCCGGGACGGGGCTCGGCGGGCTTCGCGGGTACGGGCTTCTGGTCCAGCGGCATACCGAGAGCCTGTCATACGCGTGCTACGAACACGTCTCCGGCACTCGCGTCGCTTCGCAACGATCCGGCACGGAGCGGCTGCACACCGGAACCGGCCCGGTGGCGGACACCCTGACGGGCCCGGTGGCGGACGCCGGGACGGACACCGGTACGCGTCTCCCGCGGGTCAGCGGATCCGGCCGAGCGCGCGGTCGATCTCCTCCTTGGTGGCCGGCCGCGGGCGCGCGTTCTTCAGCACGTCAGCGGTGGCCTGGGCGCCCTCGATCGTCCGGTGCGGCTTCTCGATCTTCTTGAACGAGCGCGCCGCCAGCAGGCCCAGCAGCGCGGCCAGCAGCAGGTAGGCGCCGCCGACGATCAGGAAGGACCAGCCGAGGGTCAGCCCGAGCGCCTGCAGACCGTAGGCCGCGGCGAAGCTCAGCATCGGGACGGACGCGAGCGCCACCACGCCGGCGACCGAGACGGAGACGCCCCCGGTCACACCGCGCTTGACGTCGGCCCGGATCTCCGCCTTGGCCAGCGCGATCTCGTCGTGCACCAGGGCGGAGAGGTCGTTGGTCGCCGCCGCGAACAGCTCGCCGATGGAACGCTCGCCCTCGTAGGGGGCCCGGCCTGCGGTTCCTGCGGACATCGGCGGTTCTCCTTCGCGGCGGCTGCACTCGTTCGACAGCTCAGCATCATGCCTCCCCCGGCAGTCCGCACACCACTCCGGCCCCCGGTTCGGCGGCGTGTCAGGAGACTGCGCGTCAGTTCGGGCGCCCGTAGACGTCCGGGACGCCGTCGTGGTCGGAGTCCGCGTTCTCCTCCTCGTACAGCAGGCGGTAGTGCCGGGTGCGGAGCTTCAGCAGCACGGTGGCGAACACCGCGCACAGCACCGAACCCATCAGCACCGCCTCCTTGGACTGCTCGGCCAGCGCGTGGTCGTCGGGGAAGGCCAGCTCGCTGATCAGCAGGGAGACGGTGAAGCCGATGCCCGCCAGGGTGGAGAGCGCGAACACGTCCCCCCAGCCGAGCTGCGGATTGAGCTGCGCGCGGGTGTAGCGCGCCGCGAGCCACGTCCCGCCGAACACCCCGACCGACTTGCCCACCACCAGGCCGAGCACCACGCCGAGCGGGGTGGCCTCCGAGAACACCTCGGCGAGCGCCTTGCCCGACACCGGGACCCCGGCCGCGAACAGCGCGAACAGCGGCACCGCGACACCCGCCGACAGCGGGCGCACCAGGTGCTCGACGTGCTCGCCGGGGGAGTGCTCCTCGCCCGGCCGGGTGCGGCAGCGAAGCAGCATGCCCATCGCCACGCCGGCCACCGTCGCGTGCACCCCGCTCTCGTGCATCAGCGCCCAGATCACCAGCGCCAGCGGCACGTAGAGGTACCAGCCGTGCACCTCGCGGCGGTTCAGCAGCCAGAACAGCACCAGCCCGGCCAGCGACAGCCCCAGCGCCCAGAACTTGATCTCCGAGGTGTAGAAGACCGCGATGATCAGGATCGCGATCAGGTCGTCCACCACCGCGAGCGTGAGCAGGAAGGCCCGCAGCGCGGACGGCAGCTGACTGCCCACCACCGCCAGCACGCCGAGCGCGAAGGCGATGTCCGTCGCGGTCGGGATCGCCCAGCCGCCGGGGTGCCCGCCGGGCGCGAGGTTCACCAGGGTGAAGATCACCGCGGGCAGGACCACCCCGCTCACCGCGGCCGTCACCGGCAGCAGCGCCGCGCTCGGCGTCCGCAGCTCGCCCGAGGTGAACTCGCGCTTGAGCTCGATGCCCGCCACGAAGAAGAAGATCGCCAGCAGCCCGTCCGCGGCCCAGGCCTCCACGGTGAGGTCCAGGTGCAGCGGCTTCGACGGCCCGATCGTGTACTCGCTCACCGACTCGTAGGAGCCCGGCCAGACATTGGCCCACACGAGTGCGGCGACCGCGGCCAGCAGCAGCAGCACACCGCCGACCGTCTCGGTGCGCAGCGCGTCCAGGATGATCCGCCGTTCGGGCAGCGGCAGCAGCCCGAGGAACGTCCGGCGCTGCCCGCCCGTCTCCGCGGTGGCGCCCGTTTCGGTGGTCCCGCCCGTGCCGGTGGCCGCGTTCGTGTCCGCGGCGGCGCCCGTCTCCTCGGTCGCGTCCGTCCGGTCGGACGGGGCCTGCGGCTGCGGGTCCGAGCGGCGCGGGCGGTCGGGCACGGGCGGCTGGTCGGGCGCGGGCGGTGTGGCCACGGCGGGACCTCCTGGGGCTCGAGCGGGCGGTCTCCCCGTACGGGGGACACCTGTCGTACGGATGCCGACCAGACTTCCCGGCGCGCCTCGGAGCGGTCCTGACGCCCCACCGCATTCTACGGAGTGCGCGACGGCGGCCGATCGGGCGCAGTCTATGCAGGCCGACGGCGGCGGCCGGGCGACGCGACCGGGCACCGGGAGGGCCGTCGGCCACCGTCCCCCGGACGGCGTGCGACCAGATGCGCGAACCGCAGGTCGTCCTTATGGTCGTCGGCGCCGAGGGCGGCGAGCTGCTCGGGGAACTGCTCCGCCACCACGGTTCGACCCCGGGCTCCACCTCGTTCGCCGGACACGCCACGGGCCGGCGCCCCGCGAGAGCGGGGAGCCGGCCCGTGGCGGTGTGTCAGTCCTCGCTCGGTGCGGTCGGCAGCTGGGCCTGGATGAGGTTCATCACCGAGGAGTCGGCGAGCGTGGTGACGTCGCCGATCTCGCGGTTCTCGGCGACGTCGCGCAGCAGGCGACGCATGATCTTGCCGGAGCGGGTCTTGGGGAGCTCGTTGACCAGCAGGATCCGCTTGGGCTTGGCGATCGGGCCGAGGGTGCGGCCGACGTGGTTGCGCAGGTCGGCGACCAGGTCGTCGTTGGCCTCGGCGGTGCCGCGCAGGATGACGAAGGCGACGATGGCCTGGCCGGTGGTGGCGTCCGTGGCACCGACCACGGCCGACTCGGCGACCGCCGGGTGCGAGACCAGCGCGGACTCGACCTCGGTGGTGGAGATGTTGTGGCCGGACACCAGCATGACGTCGTCGACCCGGCCGAGCAGCCAGATGTCGCCGTCCTCGTCCTTCTTCGCACCGTCGCCGGCGAAGTACCGGCCCTCGAAGCGGGACCAGTACGTGTCCAGGTAGCGCTGGTCGTCGCCCCAGACGGTGCGGAGCATGGACGGCCACGGCTCGGTCAGCACCAGGTAGCCGCCGGAGCCGTCGGGGACCTCACGGGCCTCGTCGTCGACCACGGTCGCGGCGATGCCGGGCAGCGCGCGCTGGGCGGAGCCGGGCTTGGTCTCGGTGACGCCGGGCAGCGGGCTGATCATGATGGCGCCGGTCTCGGTCTGCCACCAGGTGTCCACGATCGGGCAGCGGCCGCCGCCGATGTGCTCGCGGTACCAGACCCACGCCTCGGGGTTGATCGGCTCGCCGACGCTGCCGAGCACCCGCAGGCTGGACAGGTCGAACTTGGCGGGGATGTCGTCGCCCCACTTCATGAAGGTGCGGATCGCGGTCGGCGCGGTGTAGAGGATCGTCACGCCGTACTTCTGCACGATCTCCCAGAACCGGCCCTGGTGCGGGGTGTCCGGGGTGCCCTCGTAGATGACCTGGGTGGCGCCGTTGGCGAGCGGCCCGTACACGATGTACGAGTGCCCGGTGACCCAGCCGATGTCGGCGGTGCACCAGTACACGTCGGTCTCCGGCTTGAGGTCGAAGACGGCGTGGTGGGTGTAGGAGGCCTGGGTGAGGTAGCCGCCGGTGGTGTGCAGGATGCCCTTCGGCTTACCCGTGGTGCCCGAGGTGTAGAGGATGAACAGCGGGTGCTCGGCCTCGTGGCCCTCGGGGGTGTGCTCGGCCGACTGGCGGTCGACGACGTCGTGCCACCAGACGTCGCGGCCCTCGGTGAAGGCGGTGTCCTGTCCGGTGCGGCGCACCACGAGGACGTGCTCGACGCCGGGGCAGCGGTCGAGCGCCTCGTCGATGGCGGGCTTGAGCGCGGACGGCTTGCCGCGGCGGTGGCCGCCGTCGGCGGTGATGACGAGCTTGGCGTCGGCGTCCTGGATGCGGGAGGCGACGGCGTCGGCGGAGAAGCCGCCGAAGACGACGGAGTGGGTGGCGCCGATCCGGGCGCAGGCGAGCATCGAGACGACGGCCTCGGGGATCATCGGGAGGTAGATCGCCACCCGGTCGCCCTTGTGGACGCCCAGCTCGAGCAGCGCGTTCGCGGCCCGTGAGACCTCGTCCTTCAGGTCGGCGTAGGTGATGGTGCGGGTGTCGCCGCCCTCGCCCTCGAAGTGGATCGCGACCCGGTCGCCGAGGCCCGCCTCGACGTGCCGGTCGACGCAGTTGTACGCGACGTTGATCCGGCCGTCGGCGAACCACTTCGCGAACGGCGGGTTGCTCCAGTCCAGGGTCTCGGTCGGCTCGACGGACCAGGAGAGGCGGCGGGCCTGCTCGGCCCAGAAGGCGAGCCGGTCCTCGGAGGCCTGCCCGTAGGCGTCCGCGGTCACGTTCGCGGACGCGGCCAGGGCGGCCGGCGGCGCGAAGCGGCGCTCCTCCTTGAGCAGATTGGCCAGGCTCTCGTTGCTCAACGCGCACTCCTCATCGAGTCTCATCTGCCGGGTGATCCCCTGCGGGATTGTCCCGTGTGTCCCAGCACACAGCTCACCAGGCGAACGGGTGTGTTGACAAGAGCCTCCCGAGAATTGGTGTAGACCTTTCGTGGGGTTCGCCGCCGACCGGACCGAGTGCCCGGCGGGTACCGAGCGGGACGGGAACGGGACGGGGAGGGCGACGGGGAGGGTGACGGGGAGCAGGACAGGGGCGGGGGCGGGGAGTGGCAGGGGCACTGCTGGACGCGGCGCGCGGCGGGACGGTGGCGGGACGGGCGGCCCCGCACGGCCGAGGTGCAGGTGAACGTCGGGAGGCCGGCTCCGGCGGCGTGGGTGCACGGACGGAGGCGCGATCGGCCACCCGGCGCCAGGTGTCGGGTGGAGGGCGTGCGAGGCACGGCGCCCGCCGGGTGTGCCTCCGGGGGTGCCGCCGTGCGGAGCGGGTGGGTCGGACGGGCCCGCGGATCGGTGGGGGTGCGCAGCGTGCTTGCCGCGTCTGTCCGTCCGGCGGCGGTGGAGGTGCGGTCGGTGCACTTGCGACGGTTCCGGCCGGGGGCGGCCGGCTGCGGATCGCTGTCGGCCGTGGAACGGATGATGCAGGAGTACTTGACGACCCGACGCATCGGTACTCCACTGACCGGGCGGGCCTGTGGCTTCGGCCGCAGGCCCGACCAACGACGCACCCTCGCGTGAGGGAGGTCAGAGTCATGTCGGCCACACCTCCTCGATCCTCCTCCGTGCCCCTCCCCGGTGATTTCGCCGTCGTCCGCATGGACGGCCGGGTGAGTCGCCTCATCCGGATCGGCCAGTGGCTCAACGCCAGCGGTTTCGCCGACTACGAGCACGCCTTCGTCTTCGTGGGCGACGGGCAACTGGTTGAGGCGCAGCCCGGCGGCGCCGAACTGCGCCCCCTCTCGGTGTACGACGGCCGACCGGCGCTCTGGTCCACCGGTAGGTACGCCTTGACGGATGGCCAGCGGGCGGCTGTCGTCGCGGCCGCCCGCGGGTACATCGGGGTGCCCTACAGCGCGGCCGACTACTTCGCGCTGGGCGCGCACCGCCTCCGCCTGCCGGTCGGTCCGCTCATCAAGGGCTATGTGGCGAGCAGCCGCCACATGATCTGCTCCCAGCTGGTCGACCAGTGCTACCTGGACGCCGGTGTCCATCTGTTCTCGGACGGCCGGTGGCCGGGGTACGTCACACCGGCCGACCTGGCGAAGCTGCTGCTGGCCTGACGGGCGGTCACAGGCGGGCCGCGGAGGCGTGGTCGCTCTGCCGTGGCCCGGCCGTCGTGCAGACGGGCGTCAGGCCGTCACCGGTGTTCGCTGCTGCAACGGTTCGCCGCAGTGCTCGGCGGAGACCCGGGCGAACCGCCCGGTGCTGTTGTCCAGGACGTACGCCTGGGCGGTCGCGAAGTCGAAGTACATCCCGACCAGACGCAGGGTGCCGGCGGCCACGCGGCGTTCGACCGCGGGATTGGCCAGCAATTGGTCGAGCTGCTGGACCACGTTGGTGATGCAGAGCTCCTCGACCGGGTCGGCGGCGGTTCGGTCGGTGAAGCTCGCGGGCGCACGCTTGGAGCGGGCGAGCGAGCCACGGCCGTTGCGCAGCCAGCGCACGAGCGGGGTCGGCGTGCCCGGCTGCTCGTGGATACCGTCCAGCAGGGCCTTCATCGCGCCGCAGCCGGAGTGCCCGCAGACCGTGATCGAGCCGACCTCCAGCACCTCGACCGCGTACTGCACGGCAGCCGCCACCGAGTCGTCCGCAGCGCCCGGTTCGTGGGGGGCGGGGACGAGGTTGCCGACGTTCCGGACCGTGAAGAGGTCGCCCGGGCCGCTGCTGGTGATCATGCTGGTGACCATCCGCGAGTCGGCGCAGGTGAGGAACAGCTGTGAGGGCGTCTGGCCCTCCCGGGCGAGCCGGGCCAGTTCCTGCCGGACGAGTGGTGCGGTGTGCTCCTGGAAGCCCCGCACGCCGTCGAGCAGCCGGCCGTGTGCGTCGCCGCCGTCCTGCTCGATGCTGTGGTGGCCCATCCACGGTGTCCAGGCCCGGAACTGCCGCGTTCCTGCGGCCGGATCCGGCTCCATGGTGCCGTCGGGGTCGAGTGCCGCGTCCCGGCCGTGCTGGTCGGTCACCATCGCGACCCGCCCGCCGGCGGCCTGGTACATGGCCCGCCAGGTGTGCAGCGCCTCGTACGCGGCGTGGTCGAGGAAGCTGCCGTCGTGGTGGACGGTGACCGCCGCGCCGGGGGGAATCCGGCCGAGGGTGCGGCTGAGCCGGGGAACGGCGGCGAAGGTGAGCGGGCCGTGCGTCCGGACGCGGTGGGAGCCGTCGGGCTCGGCGGTGACGTCGACGCGGGCGCGGGTCAGCCGGTGGAGGGCGAGCAGGCCGGCGACCGTTCCGCCGAGCGTCACGCCGAGCGGGACGCCGAGGCCCACCACGCCGAGCACGGTGACCAGGTAGACCGGGAACTCGCGGTGCCGGTGGATGCGCCTGATGTGGGCGTAGCTGACCATCTGCACGCCGACGACGAGCACGAGGGCGGCCAGGGCCGCGAGCGGGATGCGGCGCAGCCCGCCGGCCAGCACCAGTGCGGCCAGCACCACCCAGCAGCCGTGCAGGACGGCCGACCACCGGGAGGCGGGGCCGGCGGCGTC